>JBOFLS010000179.1:0-31895 GCA_051657985.1 Sphingorhabdus sp.
AATCTGATCAATCCGCCAATCAAAAGCTTCGACTGTGTCGCTATTCTTACGTTGTTCAACTGTGGAATGGTTGACATAGCTCTCACCGGTTTCGAGAGTATGATGATACAGTTGAATGATTTCGGTTACGAAAGGCTCGGGCCAGGATACCCTTAATATTTCCCCAAAATCGCGTCCCAAAAGCGGATCGATTCCGGCAAATACCCGCTTACTGCCTAAACTGGCATAGCGCAGTTTGAATTCGCTATCGATTACATGAATTCCAAAAGGGGCCCGCGATATCAGTTTCTCATAAGTTTCGGCGCTGCGTTCAAGAGCCAAACTCTGTTCGGTTGCTGCGGTCACGTCTTGGGCGATACCCACAATGCGCGGTAAACCGGTGTCCGGATTGACTGTTAGAAAAGCGCGGTCATGAATGTGGGTAATGTGTCCGTCATCAGCCACCAACCGATATTGCAGACTTGGCAGATTGCTCCCCGATCGCATCTTGGGTGCTTGCATGACGCGTTCGCGATCCTCGGGATGTATCCTTTTCAGAAAAGCTTTCGAATCAGCATAAGCTTCCTCGATCGATTGTCCCCAGATATCTGCATAGGCCGGGCTAATATAGGACAGTCGATCTTCCTCAAGTTCATGGACGTAGAACACCGCACGGATATTTTCGATGAGTTGGATAAAGCGCTTTTCGTTTTTTCGCGATTGGAGACTTCGATAGCGAAGTTGTGTATTGTCGCGAATAAAGAGCACCAGACGATCCCTGGCAACCGGAAAGGCGCGGACTTCCAGCCATGATTTCCGATGATCGTGCCAGATGAATTCGCACTCGCAATCGACAGCTGCATTATCGAGCCTTGCTTTTTTGCACAGCTTATCGAAATCGGTATTTTCGCTTTGTGGATAGATTTGCCACAACCAATGGCCGACGATTTCTCCTTGGCTGCGCCCATCGAGCTGCAAGAGAGCATCGTTGATTTCCAAAACGCAGAAATGTGAGTCGAGGAGAATGAATCCCTCTTTCATAACCTTTATGACATCGTGCAGATCAAATTCGGAAAGGGGCATAGGTCCGCCAAATCTCCATTGGGTATAAAATAGCTGTAGCGGTCTGGAATTCCAAAATTCACATTGCAGGCGCTATCACATCGCATCATTTATGTCTGAAAGCTAAGATCCGGATTGATGCCGGATGGAAGACATTCTGCGAATCGACTTCCGGAACAAAATGGAAATATAGAGCGGCTGAACGGGATGCAACTTTCTTTTCAGCCGAATGGGAACTTAATCTTTTAAGCAGCAGTTTGACCAAGTTGTACAATCTTCAATAGGGGACGATTAGGTGAGTTTGGATAACATAGTTGGCAAACGCATCTTTATCGTGGAAGATGATTTTATGATCGCCGCCTTGTTGCGGGAGATGATAGAAAGCAACGGTGCGCATGTGGTCGATACCGCACGTACGCTTGGCGACGCGCTTTCCAAATGTAACGATGTAATGGTCGATGCTGCCATCCTGGATATAAATTTGAAAGGGGAAATGAGCTATCCGGTTGCCGAATGTTTGGCGTTACGAGGCGTACCCGTGGTCTTTGTAACGGGGTATGCCCAGCTGGATATTCCACCGATATTGTCTAATGCGGTGGTGCTGAACAAGCCCTATGTCGCCGATGAAATCGTCAATGCGGTCAGTCGCGTCTGCGATATCAATCTTGCCGCATGAATGGGATCGAGGGCGTAAATCCCGGTGGACCCACCGGAGAATATAATGGTGCGGATGGTGGATATGATACCGAAACCGGCGCCGTGGGATCGAAACCGCCAGCGATCAGGACCGGCGTCACTATCGCCAGCAGCCGAGCCGACAACGATATTTTCTTCGCCGCGGTTGAGGCTACCCGTATGCCGATGATCGTTACCGATCCCAATCAGCCGGACAACCCCATCGTCTTTTGCAATCCGGCGTTCTGCCAGATGACCGGCTATTCTTTCGAAGACATTAAAGGGCGCAACTGCCGGTTTCTGCAAGGGCCGGATACCGATCAAGACGTAATTGCCGATTTGCGCCAATCGATTGAGGCAAGACGCGAGATCGCCGTTGAAATTCTGAATTACCGCAAGAACGGTTCGGCATTCTGGAACGCACTCTTCATGTCGCCCGTCTTCGACAAGGATGGCAGGCTTGTGTACTATTTCGGCAGCCAGCTCGATGTGTCGCGGCGGCGCGATGCCGAAGAAGGGCTTCGGCAGGCGCAGAAAATGGAAGCGCTTGGCCAGCTGACAGGCGGGATTGCGCATGATTTCAACAATCTGCTTCAGGTCGTTCTCGGCTATATCGATGGCATGCGCGCCAAACCGGACGATCCCGATTATGTCCGTCGTGCCATCGATGCGGTGGCCAGTGCCGCAGAACGCGGTGCGACCCTGACGCAGCAGCTTCTCGCTTTTGCCCGCAAACAGCGCCTTGACGGGCGAACGACCAATATGAACGTTCTGGTCGAAGGGCTTATTCCCCTTATAGAGCGGACCGTAGGAGGCGCGATCGCAATCGAAACGAAATTCGATTGCGAACTCTGCAATATCAAGGTGGATGCGACCCAGGCTGAACTTGCCATCCTCAACATATTGATCAATGCGCGCGATGCGATGCCCGAAAACGGGCGGATCACAATCGAAACATCCAACCGCACGATCGAGGACGAAGATCATGCGCTGTTCGATGGCTTGAAACCCGGACGCTATGTCGTGCTAGCCATTACCGATACCGGAACGGGTATTCCGCAAGAGCTACTAAAGCGGGTTACCGAGCCCTTTTTCACGACGAAAGATCAGGGCAAGGGAACCGGACTCGGATTAAGCATGGCCTATGGCTTTGCCAAGCAATCGGGCGGAGCTTTGCGTATATATTCGGAAGTCGGGTTCGGAACGACGGTGCGGTTCTTTTTCCCCGTGGTCGATAAAAGCACCGAGTCTATAGACTCGTCGACATCCCTGCCCTTCGACGATAGCAAGGGGGTCGAGACTATACTCGTTGTCGAAGATCAGGATGATGTCGGCGATTTGGCGCAGTCGGTTCTTGAGGATTTCGGATATTCGGTACTGCGTGCCCCGGATGGCAAAAGCGCCTTGCAGATCATCGATGGTGGCGAACCGATCGACCTGCTGTTCACAGACGTCATCATGCCTGGCGGGCTGAACGGTATAATGCTGGCCCGTGAGGCCCGACGCATCAGACCCAGGTTGAAGGTGTTGCTGACGACGGGTTATGCCGAACTGAGTCTGGATCGCGCTGAAGCTGGTGGATTGGAATTCGATCTCATCAATAAACCCTATCGGCGCACCGAACTGATCACCAAGGTGCGCCGAGCGCTTGTGGGTCCGACCGGTGTAACCTAGGTTCCGGTGTCAGCCCGTCAGTTTTCGTTTCTTCCTGTTTCGTAAGCGACGATTGCCCGCGTCACCGCTTGCATCAGTGCCTGTCTTGCTTTCACGGGTGACCGTGTCGATCCGATCATGACGACGACCGCATAGGTCCGCCCGCCCGGTGAACGCAACAAGCCAACATCGTTGTAGGCCGTAGCGAGATCGCCCATCACTTGGCCCGTGCCGGTCTTGTGCGCCAGGTTCCAGCCATCATCTTCGGCCAGACCGCCACGCAGGCGTTCGGGTCCGGTTTTGGATTGCGCCATCAAGCCGATCAGATAGGCGGTCGATGCCGATGACAGCACCTCGCCCTGCATCAGCCTGGCAAGCGCGTCTGCAATCGCTTCGGGTGTCGCACCGTCGGGGGGCGCGGCGAGATAGCGGCTGAGCGCCCTCGCGCGCAGCGGTGACGGAACTTTTTCTCGCGCTTGCCAGAATGCGCGGCCATAGGAGAACCGGTCGTCCCAGATAAGGCCTGCTATCTCGCTCTGCAGCGCTTTTTCTTCCGGTCCGACGGATATTCCACGCAACCCTTTGCGTACCAGAAAATCGGCTACGCCTTTTTCACCCCCTATCCGGCGGTACAGCACATCGTTTGCAACATTGTCGCTTTGCGTCAGTGAATAGACAAGCAATTCGGCGACATTGCTTCGATAGGCAGCGTTATCGATGCGCTTGCGGATCGGTTGATGGAATAGTGTCAGGTCGGCCCGTGTCAGCATGACAGGGTCGTTAAGCGCGATCTTGCCCCGATCGATCGCGTCCAGCGTGGCGGCGGCAACCCAAAGCTTACGTACGCTTTGCTGTGGCAAAATCTTGTCACCGTTGAACATGGCTACCCAGCCATCGTCTATCGAAACGATCGCCACGCCAAGCTCGCCTGCGAAAGATTTTCCCAGTTTGGCAATTTGTCGGGCAAGCGTTCCGGGTGCGGCAGGCTCAACTACAGGATTCATTGCGGTTGCCACAGGATCGCGTGTCGGCCCTGCCAGAGGCATCTTATCGAAAGGCCGTATCAGCATGGCGGCAACGACAATGGCCAGTGCAAGTGGGACCAATATTATCCCTGCCATCCTCCACTCGCTTGACTTGATATATGCCCGCACTCGATGCGACCCCTTCCGCAAGATTTCGTATAATGCAGATTAGGATCTTGAAAAATACTTTGCTTCAAAAGAAGCAGGGCTTGCGCCGAACATGGATGGATCAGGCGATGCTTGTCGCCGGGAATGAGTGTGGCTATTGCCCCCGCTATGAAGATATTGTGCCTCATCGTCGGCTTTCTGGGTTTGGGTTGCGCGGCTCCGCTTTTTGCCAATCCTGAGCTCGATCTGGCCGATCGCGGTACGGTGCCGAGTTGCAGCATCACCGATGCGCTAACGCCAGCAATGGCAAAGCAGGCGCTGGCGCTGGGTTTCTCGGCTGAACAGCTGATACCGAGTACGGCAACCAGACCGCAATTTGGCGGACGGATGCGCTGCGCCAAAACCTTGGACAACAAGATCAAGGGTATCGGTATCGCGTTAGTCGAAGATTTCACACTTGAGGGTGGAAAGATCCGGGCGCTTTATCAAGGCGACACCGTAGTTTTTTCGCTTGCCGGGACGACCCCGACCGCAACCTATCCGACACGCAAGGGCGAATTTCGCTGCTATCGGGGCGGTGCTGCGGCGGTGATGCAGTGCACCACCGGTTTCGGCGTAAAAGGGGCAAGCCTGTTGACGCTGCAAAACCAGGCGGAAGAATATCTTCTCGGGCTTTCGATCAGCGCCTATGACTGGCCCGATGCGCCGGGCATGCCGGTTGCGCCGGTGACGTTGCGGGCCGGGCTTCGTGAACCGGTAACGGCGGGTTGGATCAACCAGTCGCTCGCCGACTCGAGCGATGCAGCCGCCTGGACGGCCATTTTCGAAGGCAGAGAATTTACCGATACCTTGCTGAAACAGGAAGGTACTGTACCCATTTCGATCGAAACGCGGCTTGCGGGTAACCGGCCGGTTAGCGAGACATTCGACTTTGCCGAAATGATCGCGCTGTATAAGGCAATGGCCGCGCTGACGCGCGAAATGCCGATACGTTAAAGTTTAAGTCGAAACATCACCGTAGCCCTGAGCCTGTCGAAGGGCGCTTCCCGGCAAGGTGCCCTTCGACAGGCTCAGGGCTACGGTGCCATTTAAACAGGACGAATTCTAGGAAGTCGGACCGACAATAGTCTTGATCTGCCGTTCCGGATGCTTTGCCGTCACATCGGCGTAAAGTTTGCTGACTTTTGCCATATCGGCGGCATAATCGCCCGTCGGCCAGATCGCAGGACCCAACCCGCCCGATCGTTTCGCATAATCACAGGTACCGAGTATGATCGGTACATTCGCACCAAGTGCGATGCGGTAGAAACCGGTTTTCCAGGCCTCGCCCGATCCGCGCGTGCCCTCGGGCGCGATCGTCAGCATGAATTCGTCGCGCCGGTCGAACTCGTCGATCATTGCCTGTACGTAATTACCGCCTTTGACCCGATCGACCGGCACCCCGCCCATATCAAGCATGAAGTTGCGCATCGGCCAGCGGAAGAGCGAGGTTTTCGCCATAAAATGCGGCGTTATACCAAGTGTCTGTGTTAGCCCGATGAAATAGATGAAATCCCAGTTGGAAGTATGGGGGGCTGCCACCAGTACGAAACGCCGCGATTCCGGAACGGAGCCGGTTGCAACCCAGCCCTTTCGGCGAAACCACCACATTATGCCAGCACGCAATCCGCGTGAAATCAGGCTTGGCTTGCGCCTTTCCACCATGCGACCCTTTTCCTCATTCCCTTCCAGCAACTTTGGACCTGGCACGATGCAAAAGCAATTGGCTTGTTCGGATCGCTTGGCAAGGCTAGGGCAACGGAAAGTCAACAAGCGAGATTGAACATGCCAGCAGGCGCAACGCCGGTTATCAGTGCAACCGGGCTCTATACACCCAGCAACATCATTACCAACGAGGAACTGGTTGCCAGCTTCAACGCCTATGTCGATCGCTACAATGCCGAAAATCCGGATGCCGAACCGCTGATCCACAGCTCGGTCGAATTCGTCGAAAAGGCAAGCGGGATCCGATCGCGCCATGTGATCGACAAGACCATGATCGTCGATCCGGCAATCATGGAACCGCGCTATCCTGAACGGCCCAACGATCAAATTTCGCTCATGGCCGAAATCGGCGTTGCCGCTTGCCGCGATGCGCTCGATCGGGCGGGGCGGGATATATCCGATATCGACGCTGTGCTGTGCGCGGCGTCGAACATGCAGCGCGCTTATCCCGCCATGGCGGTCGAGATCCAGCACGAACTGGGGATGCAGCGCGGCTTCGGTTTCGATATGAACGTCGCCTGTTCGTCAGCCACCTTCGGCATTCAAACCGCCGCCGATTATATTCGCAGCGGCAATGCGCGGTCGGTGCTTGTGGTCAATCCGGAAATTACCTCGGGCCATTTGAACTGGCGCGATCGCGACAGCCATTTCATCTTTGGCGATGTGGCGACCGCAATATTGGTCGAGGCGGAGGACATCGCCCCGGCACAACATTGGAGAATCCTGGGAACCAGGCTGAAGACACAATATAGCAACACCATTCGCAACAATTTCGGTTTTCTCAATCGTGCCGAAGGCAATGGACCGATCGATCAAAGCGGGCCGCGCAACGACAAGCTGTTCGTGCAGGAAGGGCGCAAGGTCTTCAAGGAGGTCGTACCGATGGTCGGGCAGATGATCCTGGACCATGCGGCCGATCTGGGGCTCTCCGGCAACGCGCTTCGTCGATTATGGCTGCATCAGGCTAATCAGGGAATGAACCGGCTGATCGCGCAGCGCGTATTGGGACATGAGGCCAGCGAGGATGAAAGCCCGACGGTCCTCGATACTTATGCCAATACGTCCAGCGCGGGATCGATCATTGCCTTTCACAAGCATAGCGACGATCTGGTCGCAGGTGATACCGGGCTGATCTGTTCGTTCGGTGCCGGCTATTCGGCAGGCACCGTATTCGTGCGGCGGATCGCCTGATCGCTGTTCAGTTTATTAAGCGTGCGCCAATCTTCGGGATTTAGAAAACGGCCTGTCCAGATGCCGCGCTTGGCCTCTCTGGCTGCATCTTCTTCATCGCCATAATCGCGTATTCCAGCAAAATCACGGCTGACCGCCATGCCGTCGCGCACCTGCGCGGCCGATATATCTGGGGTGGCCGCCGTACGACAGCTTGCGATTGCCCGGCCATAGCGGTCGGCGGCATCCTGTTCGCAAGTCAGGCCGGGTTCGCGCAACAGTTTTTCAAGTGCGGCCCTTGCCGCTTTGCCGCAATCCCAATCCTTGCCTTGGGCATCCTTGCAAGTCTGACGGTATTCGGGCGCGTCGATGCCATCCAGCCGCAGGCGCCTAGGCCCTAGCTGAAAGCTGTCGCCATCCTGCACGCGCAATTCCTGACCCTCGCCATCGATTTTCTCCCGCATGCGGCCATATTGATGGATCAGAGCCGCCGCGATGACGATCGCGACAAGCGCAACGAATGCGCGTAATAATCCAAAGCGGCGACGCTTGCGGGGATAGACGCGGCTTTCAGGAAAGCGAAGCGCTATAGACGCCCCCTCAGCGTCGGAAACTTTCGCAGGATATGCTCGAAAACCGCTTCATGCAGACCCTGATGGAACGAACAGCCATATTCATCGCCTTGCTTCCATATGATCTCGGCCTCGAATGGGGCAAAGCTGGGCAGAGTAATCGAAATGATTCGATGCTCCATGATCAGCACCGGACAATTGATCCGGCATCCCGATTGCGAAAGGTCGGTAAGACGACCCTTGTGCCGCCCGCCGCCATGTTCGCGGATGTCTATCATAATATCGACATCGCCGCGTGAATATTTTCGTGCATCGGCCAAAAAGGCCGGTTCGCTTCGTCTATTTTTCCCGTTCGCCATGCGCGCCACAATCCGTTTGTGTGTTCTGCATCCGGCAAACCTGTTATCACCACAATAGTTAATTCCAACTATATTATTTCTTTTTTTCAACGGAACATTGGAAAAAATCAATCAAGGATCAATCCCAGCGCGATATAGATCAGCAGGGCCGATCCGAAACCGAACACGGTGGCAAGAACGAAGACAATACGGACGACGGTTGCGTCCATGCCGGTCCAATTGGCGAGTCCGCCGCATACGCCCCAGATTTTTTTATGGGTGCGATCAAGCATGAGTTTTGACATTTTTCTTTTTCCTTCAATGAGTGTGGAAATGGGTTTCCGGTCGAATTTCAGATCCATTCAGGCTATCCCGGCATTAAGCGCAGGAGCGACGCTGGTGCCGATCATGATGAAAGCGCAGAACATCGAAGCGGCAAAGGCGATAAACTGGTTGCGAAGCGAAGCGTTCATTACACATTCCTTTCAGACGATTTGTTATCAGGCAACATAAGGTGCGACGGTAGCGACGGCTGGGGCAACGCTGATACCGATCGTCAAAAATGCGCATGCGATGGCAGCGAAAACCGAAGCAAACTGTGTGCGGGTTGAGGTGGTCATTGTTTAATCCTTTCATTTTCAACCGGACTATTCCGGATGAAAACCATATTGCATAATGCATGCCAATTTTAATAAACATTTGTTTTTCAAAATCTTATTCTATTTATCTTTAAAAAAAGAAAAATTTACAAACCTGAATATTAGGAAAATATACCAATCTTATGGAAAATATTGCCGATGATTAGGGGCGCTTGACCGCAAAAGAGTACAGCGTTTTTCATCCGATTGGGCGTTGACCTGACAAATGGCATCGTTAGGGCAGCGATATGGCGCTCGACCGGCTGTATCTTACCGATTTTCGAAACCATCGCGCTTTTACTGTATTACCGAAGGCACGTTTCGTCATTCTTCATGGTGCCAACGGGGCCGGAAAAACCAATATATTGGAAGCGGTATCATTGTTCGTGCCCGGTCGCGGCCTGCGGCGCGCCAACCTTCACGAAATGGCACGACAAGGCGGCGCGGGCGGATTTGCGATCGCGGCAAAGTTGGATGAGACCTCGCTTGGAACCGCGGTGCAACCCGATCGGCCGGGACGACGGATCGTCCATATCAACGGTGCCCATGCTGCAATCAACGATCTGGCGGAATGGCTCTCGATCCTCTGGCTGACCCCCGCTATGGACCGTTTGTTTATGGATGGCGCCGGTGCCCGGCGGCGCTTCCTCGACCGTTTTGTCTTGGCCCTCAACCCTTCGCACGCCTACAACAGCAGCCGCTACGAAAATGCATTGCGTCAGCGAAACCGTTTGCTTTCCGAAGGGCATAAAGATGCCGCCTGGTTCGATGCGATCGAGGCCGGTATGGCGAATGCGGCCGCAGCGATCGCCGAAAGCCGCGCGCGAACGGTGGACCAATTATCCGAAAGACTGGCCGCAATGCCGGCATCGCTCTTTGCCCGACCGTTGATCGCATTGGACGATGAAGCCATTCCCAATGCCGATGAATTTATCCAGATATGGAAGAACGGGCGGACCCGCGATCGGGGGGCGGGACGTACGTTGATCGGTCCGCATCGCAATGACATGCTTGTCCGTCATGAAGGGCATGGGCAGCCGGCGGCATCCTGTTCGACCGGGGAGCAGAAGGCGCTGCTGCTTTCACTGATCCTTGCCCATGCCGGGTTGGTGGCGGAACAACGCGGTGCGCCGCCGATCCTCTTGCTCGACGAAGTGGCAGCGCATCTCGATCCGCAACGCCGCGCCGCTCTGTTCGAACGGCTATACGAGACCGGTAGCCAGGTCTGGATGACCGGTACCGAAAGCGCGCTTTTCGATAGCGCGGGAACGGATGCGATGCGGATTTTGGTCACTAACGATGCGCTTGGCGATCGGCAGGCTTTGGATTAAGCGACACGCATGATGCAGCAAGCCGATCCCGTCAATCATTTCGTCGAGCGTGGCATACGCAACCCGGCATTGATCGAAGCGGCGCTGGCGATCAACGAGGATCGGCTGGCCGATGCCGAACCGATATTGCGGCAGCATTTGCGCGTCGATCCTCTCGATGTCGCAGCGATACGATTGATGGCGCAGCTGGCCGCACGATTGGGGCGTTACAAGGATAGCGAAACGTTGCTGCGGCGCGCGTTGGAATTGGCCCCCGATTTCGTGGCTGCGCGGTCCAATCTGGCGGGTATCCTCTATCGGCAGAACCGGTTCGAGGAAACGGTGGAGGTGCTAGGGGCGGTGCTGGAACAGCAGGCCGACGATGCGGGCGGGCAAAGCCTGATGGCTGCGGCACTGGGACGGATTGGCGAATATGATGAGGCGCTGACCCTTTACGGTGCGCTTGCAGAGCGTTTCCCGAACCATGCCAGGATATGGATGAGCTATGGCCATATCCTGAAGACCGTCGGCAGACAGGATGAAGGCGTCGCCGCTTATCGCCATGCGCTGGCGGTCGAACCGACATTGGGCGAGGTGTGGTGGAGCCTGGCCAATCTGAAAACGGTAAAGTTCGGCAAAGACGATCTGGTCGCCATGCAATCGGCGCTCGAAACGCCACATCTGTCCGACGACGACCGGTTGCACCTGCATTTCGCGCTGGGCAAGGCCTATGACGACGGCCAGGAGGCGGAAAGCGCGTTCGGCCATTATATCAGGGGAAACGCGATCCGGCACGACCAGCTCGATTACGATCCGCAAACGATAACCGCCCATGTCGACAAGATCGTTGCCAGCTTCACGCCCGAATTCATTGCCGGTCGGGTAGGGCAGGGTGACCCCGCCCCCGATCCCATCTTCATTCTCGGCATGCCGCGCGCGGGATCGACCCTGATCGAACAGATATTATCGAGCCACTCGCTGATCGAAGGCACGATGGAACTGCCCGATTTGCCGGCTATCGCCTTGCGCGAAGGCAAAGCCGTGGCCAGCGGCTGGGTCGATGCGGTGCGCGACATGCCGCCCGAAAGGCTTGCCGAACTCGGCCGGGAGTTTTTGGCCCGTACGCAGGTGCAGCGCAAGACCGCCAAGCCCTTCTACATAGACAAGCTGCCCAACAACTGGATTTATACGGGCCTTATCCATCTGATTCTGCCTAATGCCAGGATTATCGATGCGCGGCGGCATCCGCTGGATTGCTGCTTTTCCAATTTCCGCCAGCATTTCGCCAAGGGTCAGGCGTTCAGCTATAGTCTGGCCGATATGGGGTGCTATTATTCCGACTATGTACGCGCCATGGCGCATTTTGATCGGATTCTGCCCGGGCGGGTATACCGCGTGATCCATGAGCGACTGCTCGACGAACCCGAAAGGCAGGTGCGTGCCTTGCTGGATTATCTCGGTTTGCCGTTCGAAGATGGCTGCATGCGTTTTCATGAAAACACCCGCGCGGTGCGCACCGCCTCAAGCGAACAGGTGCGCCGTCCGATCAACCGCGACGGCGTGGGGCAATGGCAACCTTATGACGCTTCGTTAGGGCCGCTGAAGAAGGCGCTTGGGGATTTGTGGAGGGATTATCCCGATGGCTCAATCCCCTCCCCTTCAGGGAAGGGCAGTGAGACTTGGTCGTAGCGGGGTGGGGCCTCTCCACTCTTGCGCGGCGCTGAGACGCCCAAACCCAACCCCTTCCCTGAAGGGGAAGGGCTTACAGCACCAAACAAAACCCCTTCATCCCTCATCGAATTCCCGCTAGAGCCTGAATATGGCCGTGCTCGAACTTGGCGACAAACCGTTCTTTTCCGATAAGAATCGCGCTTTCTGGAACCTGCACAGCGCAGGCTGGGGCGGGGCGGCCATATTGCGCAGCGCTTCCACGATCGCCAACGGCCAGCCGTTCAGTCTCTTGATACCCGTGCTTATCTCGGCCGTAACGGGGTTTTCGATCTCGCTGATCCTTTCGGTGATTTTTCGCAACATCATAGACCGCCGTCCCATCGTCACCTGGAGCATCACGGTCATATCGGTCATGGTGGCGACGCTGATCTACGGCTATATCGATGTATGGGTTTTGCAGACGATCCGCGAAGGCGCCGACGGAACGCCTTTTGCGCAGCTGCTGGTGGGCGCGATCTTCATCAATGGCGTTCTTCTCGTCGCTTGGTCGGCGCTTTATTACGCGATAAACTATTTCGTCCGCGCGGAAGAACAGGCCGATCAGCTCTTGCGGCTGGAGGCGGCGGCAACGAGTGCGCAACTGACCATGCTGCGCTATCAATTGAATCCGCATTTTCTGTTCAACACCCTGAACAGCATTTCCACCTTGGTGCTGTTGAAACAGACCGAGCAGGCCAACGCCATGCTTTCGCGACTGTCTTCGTTTCTACGCTTCACCTTGATTAACGAGGCGGCGGCCAAGGTAACCCTGTCGCAGGAAGTCGAAACCCTGAAACTCTATCTCGACATCGAAAAGATGCGTTTCGAGGAACGGTTGCGAACCCAGTTTGAAATCGCGCCCGACGTCAGCGAGGCGCTTGTACCCTCGCTCCTCCTCCAGCCCCTGGTTGAAAACGCGATCAAATATGCGGTAACCCCGCAGGAGGATGGAGCGGATATTTCGATCGATGCCCGGCGCGTGGGGGAACGCGTACGCATTATCGTCGCCGATACCGGTCCGGGATTGCAGGCAAGCCTTCCCGACCCTAAGTTATCGACGGGCGTTGGCATGGCGAATACGCGCGAACGCTTGTTGCAGGCCTATGGCGACGATCAGCGCTTTGACAGTTATACGCGAAGTGGGGGAGGATTTGAGGTTGTGATAGAATTTCCCTATCAGGCCAAAACCATCGGGGGCGAAACTATGAGCATCGAGGCTCCGAAGGCAACGGCGGACATCGATGTGCAAGGAGCAGTAACCGCATGACCATCCGCACCATCCTTGTCGATGACGAGAAACTGGCCACTCAGGGCCTGACGATCAGGCTTGAGGCTTATGACGATGTCGATATTGTCGCCACCTGTCAAAACGGGCGAGAAGCGATCCGGAAGATCAAGACACTGAAACCCGATCTGGTCTTCCTCGATATCCAGATGCCCGGTTTCGACGGCTTTTCCGTGGTGCAGGGCGTGATGGATATCGATCCGCCGCTGTTCGTTTTCGTCACCGCCTATAGCGAGCATGCGATCAAGGCGTTTGAGGCGCAGGCGATCGATTATCTGATGAAGCCCGTCGAACCCGACCGGCTTGCCGATACGATGGAACGGGTCCGCGCCCGGCTTTCCAACAAGCGCAATGCCGATGAGCTCGATCGTTTGCGCATCGTGATTAATGAGGTTGCCCCCGAAGCGGCCGAGAACATGTCCGTTGCCGAAGAGGAAATGGCCAGCGGCCGCTTTGAAAAGCTGATCAACGTCAAAGACCGCGGACAGATTTTCCGTGTCGATGTCGATACGATCGAACGGATCGAGGCGGCGGGCGACTATATGTGCATCATTACTGGCGACAATTCGCTGATCTTGCGCGAAACGATGAAAGATTTGGAAAAACGGCTCGACCCGCGCACCTTCCAGCGCGTGCACCGGTCGAAGATCGTCAATCTCGATCTTGTCCGCCAGGTAAAGCCGCATACTAACGGCGAGTGTTTCCTGGTGCTGGAATCGGGTGCGCAGGTAAAGGTGAGCCGGAGCTATCGCGATGTGGTTGCGCGGTTCGTGCATTGAGCCTTAAATCCCCTCCCTCTGCGAGGGGCAGGCATCCGCAGGATGCCGGGGAGGGCAGGGCATATCACAGGCCCCCTCCGGCTCATCTGCGATAAGCGTCCTCTCCCAGTGGGGGGAGGGTTTTCCAAGGTAGAACGAACCAGCCATGACCGACCGCAAAACCGCTGCCGATTTTCACCCTGCCATCCTCGAAATCTTCGATGGCTATGTACACGGCAAAGTAACGAAGCGCGAATTCATCAACCAGGCGGCAAAATTTGCGGCGGCGGGTGTAACAGGGGCAATGATCTTCGATCAACTGAGCCCCGATTACGCGCTGGCGCAGCAGGTCAAGCCCGATGATCCGGCGATCAGGACCGAACGAGCGACTGTTTCGAGCCCCAAGGGTCATGGTTCAATCGCGGGCCTGCTTGCCATGCCCGTTAAAGCAAAGGCAAAACTCCCCGCTATACTGGTGATTCACGAAAACCGGGGTCTTAACCCCTATATCGAGGATGTGGCCAGACGGCTGGCGAAAGCGGGCTATCTTGCTTTCGCGCCCGATGGCCTGACCTCGGTCGGCGGCTATCCGGGCAATGACGATAAAGGCCGCGAATTGCAGGCAAAGCTTGATCCGAAGAAGCTGTTCGAAGATTGGGTCGCATCGTTCGATTTTCTGCGCCTGCATGCCCGATCGACGGGCAAGGTCGGCGCGGTGGGTTTCTGCTATGGCGGCGGCATCTGCAACGCGCTTGCCGTCGCCTGTGCGGAACTCGCGGCGTCGGTCCCCTATTATGGTCGCCAGCCCAAGGCGGAAGAGGTGCCCTCGATCAAGGCCCCGCTTCTCATCCACTATGCCGAGAACGACGAACGCATCAATGCGGGGGCGGGGGCGTATCAAGCCGCGCTGATCGCGAACCAGAAAAGCTATCGCCAGCATTTCTATCCAGGCACCCAGCACGGCTTTCATAACGATACGACGCCAAGGTACGACAAGGCGGCGGCTGAACTGTCATGGGCAAGGACGATGGCTTTTTTTGGAAAGCATCTAGGCTGAACCGCTATGAAATGGATCGCATTGTTCAGGGGCATCAATGTCGGCGGCAACAACAAATTACCTATGGCCGAATTAAGGGAATTGGCATCCGAATTGGGGTTCGACGATCCCAAAACATACATTCAGAGCGGCAATCTTGTTTTTGGTTCAGAAAAAAGTGCTTTTGATCTGGAAAAAATTCTGGGCGATGCGGTTGAAAAACGCTTTGGTTTTCGGGCGCAAATCATCATCCGTAATGCGGATGCCCTTATCGCTGCCCTCGACGCCAATCCCTTTCATGACCGGGTCACCGAAGGGAAGCAATTGCACTTGTTCTTCCTTGATGAACCTGCAAGCCGATACAATGAGGCAAAGTTGCGAGACCTGGCAGTGGAAAGCGAAGACTTCGCCTTGATTGGCGACATCTTTTATCTGTTCGCACCTGAAGGCATAGGCCGTTCGCGGCTGGCCGAAAAAATGGGGCCTTATTTCCCCAAGCGAATGACCGCACGCAACCTGAACAGTGTTCAGGCTCTATGCAAATTGGCGCGTTCCTGAAGTTTTGTCTTATCGTCGGCGGGCAAAGAATGTCTGTAGCAATTCCCCCGCCCCATCCTCGCAAATCCCGCCATAAACCTCCGGCCTGTGGTGTATTGTCGGCTGCTCGAACAGTTTGGGTCCATGTTCCACAGCACCGCCTTTGGGATCACTAGCGCCGTAATACAACCGGGCAATCCGAGAGTGCGCGATGGCACCCGCGCACATCGCGCAAGGTTCCAGCGTCACCCACAGATCGCAGCCGGTCAGCCGGTCGGTACCAAGGGTGATTGCAGCCTCGCGGATTGCAACGATTTCAGCATGGGCGGTCGGATCATGCCCGGCAATCGGGCGATTGCTGCCGCGACCGATGATCCGGCCGTCCTTTACGACAATCGCACCCACCGGCACCTCGCCCGCTGCTGCTGCCGAGCGGGCAAGGTCCAGTGCGGCCTCCATCATGCGCCGGGCCTGATCGATCGGCATCGCGCCGCGGCGTTTATCTGGCGGCTTTGGCAGGGGTGAAGCCGGCAGGTGCCGCATTGATCACCACTGCCCCACCGACGCGCACCTCGCGTACTTCCTGTGCCCTTTCCGAAAGACCGTTGGGGAAGAAACGGAACGCGCCGTCGACACCGTCAAAACCGCCTGCATCGGTCAGGCGCGCCACTGGAAAGCGGGCACCGATCCGCCAATCGCGGGTCATCCGGTCGACCAGCAGCACTGCATCATAACCAAGGCTCGAAAGCCGCGGCGGGCTGCGCCCGAAACGCGTGCGATATTTGCCGGAGTAGGTCTGAAAACGCACGTCGCCGACACTGGCATACCAGCTGCCGCGCATTCCCGCATTGGCGGCAAGGCTTGCGGCTTCCAGATTCCAGAGATCGGTGCCAAGGATCTTGGCAGTCGGCAAACCGGCCCGGCGCAGCGCGGGTACGGTTGCGATCGCAACCCGTCCGCTATCGGCTATCAACACCGCGTCGATCTTGCCCGATGCCGACAGACGGCGTGCGGCAGCATCGATCGACGCCGTTGAACCATCGATTTCCTGCGTCGAGACCAAGGTGCCGCCCGCCGCCTTCACCGATACGGTCAGGTTCGATGCCGCCCGCTGTCCATAGACCGAACGGGGCACGATACCGGCAAAGCGCGTCAGCCCCTGTGCCCTGGCATAGCGTACCACCCGATCGATCGACTGGTTGGGCAAATGCCCCAGCAAAAAGACATTCTGTCCGGCAGCACCAATATCGTTGGAAAAGCTGATCATGGGTATGTTTGCCGGTCGTGCGATGTTGGCGACCGTAATGACATCGTCGCTGCGCAGCGGGCCGAGGATCAGCTTGTTGCCATCGGCTACAGCCTTTCTGACGGCGGCATCAACGCCCAGCGCGGTATCGTAGGTCGTCATGCGGATATTGGCGTTGCGGGTATCGAGCAATGCCAATGTCGTCGCATTCGCGATCGCTTGGCCCATATCGCCGTCGGGTCCGGTAATTGGCACCAGCAGAGCTACCCGGTGGCGGTCGCTATCGGTCAGTACGACGTTGCCGGGATCAGGAGTGACAACAGGTGGCGGTCCTTCGCGACCGCCTCTGGGGACCACCGACTGGCACGCGGCCAGCAAGACCAGCAGGCAAAGCGCCATCGCCCGTTTTGCCCCTTGCCATGGATCAACCAACGATGCTTGCGGCGCGCGCGCGCTTGCTGCAATGGTCATGCTCATGTCCTCAACCCCTTATGATTATTCCGAAGCTAAGCCTGAAAAAGCGGCGAAAGCAATTGATTCGGGGCTTTACATCGTTGCCACCCCCATCGGCAATCTGGCAGATATATCACAACGTGCGATCCAAATGTTCCATGCGGCCGATCTGATCGCGGTAGAAGACAGCCGGGTTACGGGAAAACTGCTCCACCATCTGGGCCTGAAAAAACGCATGCGGCCCTACCACGATCACAGCAGCGAGGCTGATCGCGAGGCCTTGCTGGCGGCCGCGCGTGAGGGTGTCGTCGTGCTGGTATCCGATGCCGGAACGCCGCTGATTTCCGACCCGGGTTACAAGCTTGTCCGCGCGGCCCGCGAAGCCGGCGTGCCCGTCAGTACTGCACCAGGGCCCAGCGCAGCGGTTGCGGCGCTGTCGATTAGCGGGCTTCCCACCGACCGGTTTCTGTTTGCCGGTTTCCTGCCGTCGAAGGCCAAGGCAAGGGCCGATGCGATATCCGAGGTTGCGAACATCAGAGCAACCCTAGTCTTTTACGAAAGCGGACCTCGGCTTGGGGCAACGCTTGCCGCTTTATCCGATCAGCTTAGCGGACGCGAAGCCGTGGTAGCGCGTGAGCTAACCAAGAAATTCGAAGAAGTGGTTTCGGGAAGCCTCGCTGAACTTGCCGAACGCTATGCTGATGTCGAGCCTAAGGGTGAGATCGTGCTGATCATTGCCCCCCCGGGGGAAGCGGTGGCGGAGCAGGGCGATTATGAAATAGCGCTTGCGCAAGCGCTTGAAACCATGCCGCCTGCCAAGGCTGCAAAGGATATCGCCAAGCGCTTTGGCCTGGATCGCGCGCTGGTTTATGAGCGTGCGATGACGATTAGGGCAAACTAAAGTGAGGTTGTCAGGGCTTATAGTATTTTGGGACCGTCGATTTTGACCGAGCGTCGCCAGAAAGCCGAACAACGCGGTCGCCGGGGGGAGGCCATTGCTGCCTGGTGGTTGCGCTTGCAAGGCTGGCGGATCGTCGGTCAACGGCTCAAAACTCCGCGGGGAGAGGTCGATCTGGTTGCGCGTCGGGGCAGGACGGTGGCCTTTATCGAGGTGAAGGCGCGCAGGAAAAACACTGATATCGCGACAGCCATTGATGCATTCCGCCTGCGCCGTGTTGCCGCTGCGGCCGAACAGCTGCTTCCGCGTTATGGCAAGGGCGTGGAAAATATGCGTATCGACGTGATACTGGTTGCACCTTGGCGCCTGCCGCACCATTTGGTGAACGTCTGGCACGGATAGAAAGAAAAGAGGGCCGATCATGACACTCCGCGTCGCCATCCAGATGGACCCGATGGATGGCATCAATATCAATGGCGACAGCAGCTTTGCCCTGATGCTTTCGGCGCAGGCGCGGGGCTATCAAGTCTGGCATTATGACGTCGGCACGCTAAGCCTGGATGCCAACGACCGGCTGACGCCGATTGCGCATCCGGTGTACGATCTGCAGCGCGTCGCGGGCGCGCATTACCGTTTTGGCGAAGCGAAGCGGATCGATCTCGGAGCGGATGTCGACGTTGTGCTGATGCGTCAGGACCCGCCTTTCCATGTGGGCTATATCACAGCGACGCATCTGCTGGAGCGGATTGAGGCCGAAACGCTGGTTGTCAATAACCCGGTCAGCGTGCGCAATGCGCCGGAAAAGGTGATGGTGCTGGATTACCGCCAGTTCATGCCGCCCACGTTGATTACACGCTCCACCGAAGAGGTGCGCGAGTTTCAGCGCGTGCATGGCCCGGTGGTGGTCAAGCCGTTGCACGGCAATGGCGGCAAGGCGATCTTCAAGGTCGAGGCTGATGGAAGCAACCTTGGTGCGCTGTTCGAGGTCTTCAATACCACATGGCCCGAACCGCATATGGTGCAGCCTTTCCTTCCCGATGTGGCGAAGGGCGACAAGCGCATCGTTTTGATTGATGGTGAGGTTGCAGGGGCGATCAACAGGCGGCCCGGCAAGGGTGAGTTCCGCTCCAACCTTGCCGTCGGCGGTTCGGCCGAAGCGACGGAACTGACACCGCAGGAACAAGAAATCTGTACCGCTATGGGCCCACGTCTCAAAGAGCTTGGCCTGATCTTCGTCGGTATCGATGTGATCGGCGGGAAATGGCTGACCGAGATCAACGTCACGTCCCCCACCGGGATTGTCGCGATCGACCGCTTCAATGGCACCGACACGGCAGGCCGCATCTGGGATGCGATAACTCAAAGACTGAAATATAAAAATGCAAAGGCAAGTTAAACCGTTCGTGCTGAGTAGGTACCGAGCGGAACGAGGTGCCGTATCGAAGCACCCTTCGATACACTCTTCAGCCTACGGCTTCAGAGCTACTCAGGGCGAACGGAGTTTATAAAGCGTGGACGATTGGATCATAAACCTGGTCAATACGACCGGCTACTGGGGCGTTGCGTTCCTGATGCTCTTGGAAACGGTATTTCCGCCGGTGCCTTCCGAAGTGATCATGACGGTTGCCGGGCTTTCGGCTTCACGCGGGAATATGTCGCTGGCGGGTGCTATTGCCAGCGGCACGGCAGGGGCGATGCTGGGCAACTGGTTGTGGTACTGGCTGGCCATCAAGTTCGGCGAAAAGCGCCTGAAGCCGTTTATCGACAAGCATAGCCGCTGGCTGACGCTGGATTGGGTGGAAGTCGAACGCGGACATAGGTTGTTCAAAAAGCATGGTTCGATCATCGTGCTGATTGCTCGCATGATCCCAACATTGCGCTCCTTGATTTCGATCCCGGCGGGAATATTCGATATGTCCCTGCGCCGTTTTCTTATCTTCTCAACAATCGGTACCGCAGGATGGAGCGCGGCGTTGGCAGGGGCGGGCTATTTTCTGGGTTCGCAATTCGCCGAGGTCGAAAAGATAATCGGACCGTTATCGACCGCAGTGGTCGCCCTCATCGTGTTGACTTATGTCTGGCGGCTCGTCCGGTGGAAACCGAAGGAGCCGCCCGTGAAGTCCTCTACATAGACACGGCTGTAAATATATATTCGTGCTGGCTGTCCCGCGTGGTCAGCACGGGTTTGCCGTCCTTTTCGCCAACTACGAAGAATATGTTGCCAGCCGAAGGATCGATAGTGATAAAGGACGTCGTGCCGTCGTCGTTCTTGCGTGTCGCCATCCGGCTTTGCCAGTCGGTGAACTTGAAAATCACGCTTTGCGCATCCTTGACGACCTCTATATTCCCTAGTTCTGCGCTGACATAACGATCCGCCAGCTTTGCAACCGCCGCCGGATTGGGTGGGATATCCATACGGGCGCGTTCCTTTGCCAGCCAGGCTTTGTCATTGGCCGCTATTGATTTCACCGTCGCCTCTGCCTCCGGCTTGCCGTCATAAAGCAGCTCGGCAAGCCGCCGTGCGAAGGGACGCAACAGCGAATTGCCACTATCCGAGTTGGTAAGAATTACTGCGGCAACATTGGCATCCGGAAACACGAAGAAATTGCTCATATAGCCTGGCATAGAACCGCCGTGATAGACGACGGGAATACCCCATCGCCGATCCTCGAACAGTCCCATGCCATACCAGACATTTTCGCGCGTCAGCACGCCGTGCTCGCGCCGTTTCAGCAAATTTGCCTCCGATACAATCCGACTGCCATTGGCCAGCTTACCCTTGGCGAGTTCGTTGGCGGCATATTTCATCATGTCATGCACGCTCGACCAGGCACCGCCAGCGGGTCTATAAGGCTCGATCGAATAAGAGAGGTCGTGGCTGGACAGCGCGACTTTGCCGTCCGGATCTTTTCCGTGCGGGCTGGCATGATTGCCTTTCAGCGCCTCGGAAAAGAAGAACGTCGTCTCCGTCATGCCCAGCGGCTTGAAGACCCGTTCCTGCATGGCTTTATCATAAGCTGCGCCGATTTCCATTTTCGGATAAGCAATGTGACCGCCGATAAACCCGCCAGCGGTGGTTATCAGATTGTTGTACTGAAAAACCTCGCCGAATTTGCTTGTCGGCTGCGTCTGGCCGAGCAGTTTGAACACCGTTGCCGGCTTCGTGCCCCGCGGCGTGTTGAAGATCCATTCGGAGTCTTTGCGCGGTAAGCCGGTGCAGGCGCATACCAGATGGCGCACAAGCACGTTTTTGGTGGTTTCGGCATCGCCCAGCTTGAAATCGGGATAAACTTCGGTGACCGGCTGGTCCCAACGCAATTTGCCCTCATCGACCAGCGTTGCCAGCATCAGCGTCGACATGCCTTTGGTATTCGATGCGACCATGAAACGGCTGTGAACATCTATGGGCTCATTTCCGTCGATCTTCTTGACGCCGAGCCCACCCTGATAGACCATTTTCCCATCCTGCATCAGCCCGATGCCAACGCCCGGAACGCCCAGCTCATTCATTGCCGTTTTCACGAAACCAAGCAGCTGATCGAGCCGCACCCGATCGATTTTGTGAGCGGTCTTGCCCGCAAAGCTTTCAACCGTATAGCCAGGGGCTTTCAGGCTGCCGTAAATCATATTGACCGCTGCGTTCCGTTTATCGAGCGTTGCTTCGTCGGCATCAAGAATGACGACGGTCCAGCTCTTCCCCGCACGCAGCGCAAAGGCTTCCAGCACCAGCTTTTCATTGGGCGACGTTTCGTAGGAAACCGTGATCCGCTCTTCCCAGCCATCGCGCGGTGCGCCGGGTGTTGAAAGTTTTATGGCACGCCCGCGGCCGGGGCGGGCCAGTTCCCACGCCTTGACCGCCGCAGCTTCGGGGCTGCCTGCCTCTACGCCCTCGACAATCGCCACATAGGCATTGCCTTCGGGCGCGGTGAGCATTTTAACGTTCGCTTTGGTATCGAGGCTCCAGCCTTCCGGCGCAGTGAATGGGGCACCAGCGTCGGTTTTTGTCGGTGTATCGGCTTTCAATAGCTCGGCAAAAGCCGGTGGACCAAGCATCGATGCTGAAAACAAAAGCATCGTGGCGCGCAAAAAACAGCGTTTCATGGTTTTCCCTCCTCAACAATATGTGCGATCTAACATAGTGTTACTTCGCCTATCCATGACAAATATCACGCTCTGGGGTGGGAATTCAGATACTCGTCCAGAAGCATAGCGGTATCGACAGCGGTATAGATTTGTGTCGAAGATAGGCTGGCATGCCCGAGCAATTCCTGCAGACTGCGCAGGTCTGCACCTCCCGCAAGCAGGTGCGTCGCAAAGCTATGACGCAGCGCATGAGGCGTGGTTTTTTCTGCAAGTCCCAGCCGCTTCCTTGCCCCCTGCACAGCGCGGCGGATGAGGGCAGGGGAGAGCGGGCCACCGCGGCTGCCACGGAATAATGGCTCACCTTTGACAGCTGGGTAGGGACATAGCTTTAGATAGCCCTCAATCGCCTCACGTACATTATCGAGCAGCGGCACGATCCGCGTCTTGTTGCGCTTGCCGGTGACGCGCAATGCTTGGCCCAGCGGTAGCGCATCGCCCATCAGCCCGGTCGCCTCGCTGACGCGCAGGCCACATCCGTAAAGCAGCAGCAACACCGCCCAGTCGCGTGCGCCGACCCAATCATCGCGCGCGCTATCGGCGGCATCGCCTGCCAGCGCAAGCACGGCGTCGGGATCGACAGGGCGGGGCAGGCTTTTCTGCACACGGGGGCCTTTTAGCGCGGGGATGGATGCATCCTCGCCAAGCGCGAAACGCAGGAAGTTGCGCACAGCAGAAAGTTCGCGTGCCGTGGAGCGGTTGGTGAGGCCGTCTCCGCGCCGGTGCGCAAGGAACGCGCGTAAGTCTGCCGCACCGACTTTCGCCAGCGCTTGGCGATCGATTGCTTTCCCGAGATGGCCGCTCAGAAACTCGCACAGCCGCTCCGCTGTTGCGACATAGGCGCGTACACTGTGCACCGACCGGCGGCGATTGTCCGCAAGGTAGGTGCGATATTCGGCGGCTAGGGTTGTGGATTCAGGCACTGCGTCATGCCTTATAACATTTCGCGCTCAAACCAAACCCGTCGCCCTGAACCTGTCGAAGGGCGCTTTTCAGATGTAGCGCTTTGCTGTGAGACGCCCTTTGACAGGCTCAGGGCGACGGTGCTTTTCAGATGTTGGTTCTAAGCAGGCTCAATCGCCACGATCTGCGGCAAGATGGCATCGAGCAGAGGGAAGCCTTTGGGGGTGATGGCGATCATTCCTCCCCTCCCGCTTGCGGGAGGGGCCTGGGGTAGGCGCGAGCGAAGCGAGCGTACTGCGTTTCCACCCCCACCCCCACCCCCTCCCCTGAAGAGAAGGGAAGAACTACCCTTGTGGATAAACCCCAGTCCCTCCAATTTTTCCACAGCCTTCCAGTCCAGCAAATCAGCAGAGTCGATTGCAAATCGGTCACTCAGCGCAGAGATATCCACACCCTCGCGCAATCGCAGTCCCATCAGCAGTGCCTCCATCGCCTGCGTCGCGGGATCGAGTTTATCCTCGACCTTCAAGCCATGCCCGTTGCGCGAAACGGCATTGATGAAGTTTTCCGGCTTTTTGTGCCGCTGTGTCGCCATGCCGCCTCGCCGCCCATGTGCGCCGGGGCCGATGCCAGCATAGTCCCGATAACACCAGTAAGCGAGGTTGTGGCGGCTCTCCTGGCCCGGTGCGGCATGGTTGCTGATTTCATAGGCGGGCAGGCCAGCTGCCTCCATCCGCTCCTGCGTCAGCGCATAAAGATCAGCGGCGTTATCGTCGTCGAGCGGCTCCCATTGCCGCTTGGCAACATCGGTTGCAAAGCGCGTGCCGGGTTCGATGGTCAGCTGGTAGAGCGACATGTGCGTGGTACCAAAGCCGATGGCGCGAGCGAGTTCGGTATTCCACTGCTCCTGCGTTTGATTGGGCCTGGCATAAATCAGGTCAATGCTGATGCGACCGAAATGACGCTGTGCGGTATCGAGTGCGGTCAGGCTTTCGTCGACCTGATGCGCGCGGCCAAGGAAAGCGAGCGTTGCATCATCGAGCGCCTGCAGCCCAAGCGAAACACGGTTCACCCCCGCCGCTGACAGTTCGGCAAAGCGTGCTGCCTCAACCGAGGATGGGTTGGCCTCCAGCGTGATCTCGGCATCATCGGCAAAGCCCCAATGCCGCTCGGCTGCCTCGATCAACGCAGCGGCGGTTTCGGGGGGCATCAGCGATGGCGTGCCGCCGCCGAAGAAGATCGAGCCTAGCTTGCGGCCTTCGGTTAGTCGCGCCTCATGCGCCATGTCTGCAAGCAGTGCGCTGGCCCACGCCTGCTGGTCCACGCTTTGGCGCACATGGCTGTTGAAGTCGCAATAAGGGCATTTGGAAACGCAGAAGGGCCAATGGATGTATAGGGCGAGGGGATCTTTCACAAAAAACCCATATTATAGTTCGTCATTCCCGCGAAGGCGGGAATCCATCACCTGAGTTTCAAATTTAGGCCTTAGGTGATGGACCCCCGCTTTCGCGGGGGTGACGAGATTAGAATTGCGCCTCGACAAGTTTCCTGAATGCATCCGCACGGTGGCTGATCGCGTGCTTTTCGGCAGGGTCGAGTTCGGCAAAGCTTTGGTCGCGGCCCAGCGGCACGAATACCGGATCATAGCCGAAGCCCATTGTCCCGCGCGGCGGCCAGGCCAGGGTTCCATGCACCCGGCCCTCAAACACTTCTTCATGCCCATCAGGCCAAACAAGCGCGAGCGTGCAGACGAAATAGGCGCTGCGGTCGGTATCGGGACCAAGCTCCGCCAGCTTCCCCTCGACCTTGCCCATTGCCATATACCAGTCACGCCCTGGACCGCCTTCAAAGTTCTGCCTTTCCGCCCAGTCGGCGGTGTAGACGCCGGGCGCCCCGCCCAAAGCCGCAACGCACAGCCCACTGTCGTCGGCAAGGGTAGGCAGGTTGGAGCCTTTCGCCGCGGCATGCGCCTTCAGCAAAGCGTTTTCGGCAAAGGTCGTGCCGGTTTCCTCTGGCTCGGGCAGACCAAGATCGCCAGCGGAGACCGGCTCGATCCCATAGGGTTCAAGCAGTGCGCGTATCTCACGCACCTTGCCTGCATTGTGGCTTGCAATCACCAGTTTTCCGGGGGTCAGTTTGCGATGGGTCATATTTGTCTCTCGCCCTAGTGGTTCGCCTGTCGAAAGGATATATCGGCTAAGCGTGCTTCGACAGGCGCACCGCTACGGTTGTTAACAGTCACTTCACCGCATCCCCCTGCACTGCAAAAATCCGGTCGCAACCCATTCGGGCGAGCCGAAGCAGGCGGAGCAGCGCTTCTTCGTCATAGGGTGCGCCTTCCGCGGTTGCCTGCGCCTCGGCAATCTTGCCGCCTTCAATCAGCACGAAGTTAGCATCGGCATCGGCCGATGAATCCTCAATATAGTCGAGATCCAGCACAGGCGTTCCCTGATAGATACCGCAACTGACGGCAGCGACACGGCCTGTAATCGGGTCCTCGGTAATTTTTTCTTCAGCCATCAGCTTATTGACGGCAAGGCGAAGTGCGATCCAGGCACCCGAGATTGCCGCTGTTCGCGTGCCGCCATCGGCCTGCAATACATCACAATCGAGCGTGATCTGATTTTCACCCAGTTTTTTCAGGTCGACCACCGCACGCAAGGATCGCCCGATCAAACGCTGGATTTCCTGCGTTCGGCCGGATTGCTTGCCCTTCGCCGCTTCCCGTTGTCCACGGGTGTGCGTTGCACGCGGCAACATCGAATATTCGGCCGTCACCCAGCCTTCGCCCTTACCGCGCAACCAGGGCGGAATACGGTCTTCGACGCTGGCGGTCACCAGCACGCGGGTATCGCCGAAACCGATCAGCACACTGCCCTCGGCATGTTTGGTAAAACCGGTTTCAATAGTGATAGCGCGCATTTCGTCGGGCGCACGGCCAGAGGGACGCATAAGATATTCTCCTGATGATGGGTCGCCCGGCAATAGACACATGGTCTTGCTTTGCAAGCCTTGCGCGCTAACTATCACTATTGTGAACAGTTGGCCGATCACCGAACTGAATGACCGTACACGCACCATCTTTCGCGTGGTCGTCGAAAGCTATCTCGAATCCGGCTCGCCGGTAGGGTCGCGCACGCTTTCCAAAATCGGTGGCCTCAACCTTTCGCCGGCCTCGATCCGCAATGTGATGCAGGATCTGGAAGAGGCGGGGCTTTTGGCAGCGCCGCACACAAGCGCGGGGCGGATGCCGACCGAAAGCGGTTTACGCTTGTTTGTCGATGGTATGATGCAGGCAGCGGAACCCACCGAAGCGGAACGGCGGGCAATCGAATCGCGAATCGATAGCGGGGGACCAATCGAAAATGCGCTGGCCGCTGCTACGGCTGCGCTTTCTGGGCTGTCGGCTTGTGCCGGCGTTGTAATGGTGCCCAAGCGTGAAGTGGTGCTGAAACAGTTCAGCTTTGCGCGATTGTCCGAAAGACAGGCTTTGGCGATCTTGGTGGCTGCCGACGGTTCGGTTGAAAACCGGTTGGTTGAAATTGCGGCCTCGGTAGCTGACAGCGCGCTGGTAGAGGCGGCAAATTATATCAGCGCAAGGCTTTCGGGTCTTACCCTTGCAGAAGCGCTGGCGCGGCTCGATGCTGAAATTCGTGCTGAAAAAGCGGCGCTTGATCAAGCGAGTGCGGATCTAGTGCAAAAAGGTCTGGCGCTTTGGTCGCTGGATGCCAATGAACGCCCGGTGCTGATCGTACGCGGGCAGTCGCATCTCCTCGACGATGCCGCCGCTGCCGATCTTGATCGCATCCGTCAGTTGCTCGACGAACTCGAGAGCAAGGAGGAAATCGCCCGTCTGATAGACAGCGCGCGCGAGGCGCAATCGACGCGGATATTTATCGGTTCGGAAAACAACCTGTTCTCGCTTTCCGGCTCGTCGGTGATTGCGGCCCCTTACCGTGAGGCGGGCGGAAAGGTTGTCGGCGTGATCGGCGTGATCGGGCCGACCCGGCTGAACTATGCCCGCATCGTCCCTATGGTCGATTTTACGGCGCAGGCTTTGTCCCGGCTGATGAAGTGATTTTCGCGCAGATTACACAGAGTTTTTGAAATAGGGGCTTTGTTGCAAAACACATCTTCTTCGTGTCTCTGCGTCTCTGTGCGAAAATTCCAACACTCGCTGAGCGACCTGTGCTTGATGAAATAACGAAAGCGCCTATATGCGCGCTCGAACAAGATTTTGGGGCGATTATGAGTGATAAGGACAAAGCGGACGCAGCGGCAGAGAAAGAGCTGGAGGGCGTGCCTGAGCATATGAAGGTGGATGGAGGCGAAAGCGCTTCGGACGATCTGAACAAGCTTGCAGCAGAACTTGAAACTGCGCGGCAGGATATCCTTTATGCGCAGGCTGAGGTGCAGAATGTCCGCCGCCGCATGGAAAAAGAGGCCGCCGACGCCCGGGCTTATGCCGCGACCGCTTTTGCCCGCGATATCCTTTCGGTATCTGACAATCTAACCCGTGCGCTGGAAGCTATCCCGGCCGACATGCGTGAAGATGAGAAGTTCAAGGGACTGGTCGTGGGTCTCGAAGCCACCGGTCGCGAACTCGACAGCATTTTCGCCAAGCACGGCATTAGCCGCATCGCGGCGATGGGTCTGCCGCTCGATCCCAACCAGCATCAGGCAATGGTCGAGATCCCGACCGCTGATACCGAACCTGGTACTATTGTTGCCGAAATGCAAGCAGGCTATATGATCAAGGATCGGCTGTTGCGGCCGGCGATGGTCGGGGTTGCGAAGAAGCCGGACTGACTGTTTTCATCTTTTGATCCGTGATTTCTTTGACCAGCTTTTTCAGCTCGACCAGAATTTCACGCATCTTGTTTTCGTCGAACCAATATCTTTCGTCAGTTCCAGGAGTGTGGAACAGGAAATAGCTGCCCTTGTCATTGGTCGCTCGCATTACCGATGCATGCGCCAGATTCGACCTGAGCTTTGCCGGTTCGGCAAATCTTGCCATCAGTTCGATAACGCGTTTCGGTTTGCTGAAAAGCTCCGGCTTATCCTGAACAAGATCGCTTACAGCCTTGAGCTTTTGCCCGAAAAGATAAGGGATTCTTATGTTTTTTCCGAGCCTTGCGTTTGCGATAGGGGTTTGCAGCACGGCAAGTGTCCACGCTTCGACTCTGGCGCACTGGTTGAGGTAGCTGCCAACAAAAATGTAGCCAAAATCACCGTTCGGCATCGCTGTATTTTGTGCTGTCATGGCTGCAAGCTAGGATGCCGAGCTTTCATTCGGGTAAAGGGTGGTAAACATGGCCGTTTCATCCTCCCTTGTGAAACAATTCCGCCCCTCTCCGGATCGTGTGAAAAATAAACACCCCGCCAAGTAGCGATCCCAGCGCCACTGCAAAAATATCGAACGGTGAGAACATCTGCCTGGCGACGGGCCAATGGATCCACGCTTCGGGCCCGAAAATATACATGCAGATGGTCAGCACGATCAGCATCATTCTAACCTCGGTTGGTCCTCCACCTAGATAGGTCAGGTTCATCACCCCGAAGATCTTGGCGGAGATAAATGTATGGATCGATAACAGCAGATATCCGGCCAGTCCCAGCAAGGCGGCATCCATCCGCATATAGGGACTCAGTCCCATGCCTAAGATGAATATCGTGTTCGCCAGGGCGTCGAGGCTATGGTCGATGAAATAGCCGTAATTCGGCCTTTCGATTTTGCGAAATCGTGCAACGCTGCCATCAAGCGAGTCGCCGAACCAGTTTAGGCAAAAGCCAAAAACTGCAAGCCAAAGCCAGTTTGGCGACCAATTGCTCAAAATATAGCCTGCCGCAATCAGCACCGCCCCGAAAAAGCCGAGCGCAGTCAAACGATCCGGCGTCCACCACAAGGGCAATCTGGCGCACAGCCAATCGAGAATATGGCGTTCGACGCCAGCCGTTAAATTTTCCTGGATACGTTTGGGTGCGTCCAAAACCAAAGCTTTCTTTCGGGCAGGAGATGCGTGTTGCGCTTTTGCGTCATATCGCGCAAGCCCCTTGAACGATGAAAAGTACAGAAAAAACCGCATGGAAAGATGAATTCGCTGCGACGCTGGCGCTCGCTTGGCCATTGATCCTGACCAATGTGACGATGGTATTGATCAACGCCACCGACGTGTTCCTGCTTGCGCGTGTCGGACCCGATGCTCTTGCTGCATCGGCGCTTGGGACAAGCATCGTTTTCGCCGTCATGCTAATCGGCATTGGCATTGTGGTTGCAGGGTCGCCGCTTATGGCTGCGGAATTGGGTCGCCGTGCCAATTCGGTTCGCGACATACGGCGTACCTTTCGTCAAACAATGTGGGCAGCAACTTTTATCTGCATTCCGTCCTGGGCATTGCTCTGGAATACCGGCACCATATTGGCTTGGGCTGGCCAGCCAGTAAGGCTCGCAGCGGATACAGGTTTGTTCGTACAAGCCATGATGTGGGTATTGTGGCCGCAGCTTGGCGTGGTTGCCTTGCGGGGTTTTATGGCTGCGTTGGAGTTGCCTAAGTGGACGACCATCGCCGGTTTTGCAGCTGTAATCATAAACGCCCTATTGAATTATGCCTTGATTTTCGGGCATTTCGGGATGCCACAATTGGGATTGATGGGGGCGGGGATTGGCAGTGCCGTTACGGGATTGTTCCAGTTTCTCTTCCTTGCTGGCGTAACTTTCGTCCACCCGCGTTTCAAGCGCTATCATCTGTTCGGACGCTGGTGGCGGGCCGACTGGTCGCGTTTTGCGACAATCTGGAAATTGGGGACTCCCATCGGGCTCCATATGGGTTTCGAAGCTATGGTTTTTGCCGCTGCAGTCTTTCTGATGGGCTACATCAATACGGCATCGGTCGCAGCGCATGCGGTTGCGATTCAGATTGCATCGTTGACCTTCATGGTGCCGATGGGGATTGGGCAGGCGGCAACGGTACGCGTTGGCCTTGGTTACGGTCGCGCCGATGCCGATGCGATCCGGAAAGCGGGCTGGGCCGCGTATATACTGGCTGTAGGCTTCATGACTACGATGGCAGCGCTGATATGGATCATTCCAGGTCCGCTCGCCGAACTTTTCCTCGATCCGGGTGACGCGGCTAATACGGAGGTTTTGCAACTTGCCATTCAGTTCCTCCTCATCGCGGCTGTATTCCAGATTGCCGATGGGGCTCAGGTGGTAGGCACTGGTATGCTGCGTGGATTGCAGGACACCACTTGGCCTATGCTGTTTGCGGCTTTTGGCTATTGGGTGATTGGTATCGGAATAGGGGCATGGCTGGCTTTCGAACTCGATATGCAAGGCGTCGGTATCTGGATCGGGCTGGCTATTGGCCTGACGATCGTTGCGATGCTGGTGCTTGGACGCTGGCTCGCTCGCGATCGGCTACGGCTGATCCCGTCTATAAGCGATCCAGCCGCATAAACGGAACCTTTCCATAACGCTTGGGTTAAGCCGTTCATCTTTTGAGGAGCGTTTTAATGAAAAAATCAGCGATCAGCGCAATGGCCATGGCATCCATGCTTGGCATGACAGCCTGTGCCAGCAACTATTCAGGCGAAGGCGCCGCAATCGGGGCTGCGGGTGGTGCCGTCGTTGGTGCCGTTACGGGCGGAGATGTGCTTGAGGGTGCAGCAGTAGGAGCAGCGGCAGGTGCCGCTGTGGGCTACTTCATCGACAAAGACAGCACTTGCAATGGTTATGATCGTAATGGCCGCTTAGATGACGACTGTTATGGTCGTGACGGGTACCCGCGCTATCGCCCGGACTGATCCGAATAGGAAGCTGATTCTAGAAGCGGATAATCAGATAGTCTGATCAAACCCTTCGTAAAGGGGGTTTGTTGACTGTTTGACTATTAAGCTTACGCAGATAGTGCGGTAGGTTTTCATCCACCTGATTGACCGATATGCTTTGTCTTGCTGCCTTGGGATCGATTGGATAGTCGAAGGCTACACCAAAACGCGACTCTGCAACCCAAGCAACTTTACCGGTAATCCATCCCATATTTTTCAGATTAACCTCGACGATTTCGCCGCGACTGGCTTGTACGGGTGCCTCGGCCATTAATCCGCCAGATGAAAGGTTACGCACGCGTACTTCACGCTCCTGCGCCGATATCGGGAAGCGCAAAATAGCCTTTAAAAGCAGGCTGTTACGATTATTCGAACGTTGCGAAGACGTTTGATTCCCGGTGTCCATCTGTCCAGCTGGCTTGTTCATGGCATTTAATTACCTTTTGCTTGACCCTAATCTTAGACAAAATAGGCTGCTAAGTGGTTAACGTTTTGCCATATAAATTCAGTGAGGTTAGCCTTGTCCTTGCACAGTTCAGATAACTTACAACTTATTTCTTGTTTGCCTTCGAAAGAGAGTCGTTCACCCTGTTGAAGGTGTTTGTAAACTTATTACCAACGTGCCTATCGAGACTACAAATAGCAAAAGCGATCTGTAACTTTAAGAAAAAAGAAAGGCGGAGGCTGGTAGCCCCCGCCTAACTTTTCAACTAGCTTGTATAAATTCGAAAAACGAATTTACTTAGCGTTAGCGTTCGAAAGCGAATTGTTCACCTTGTTAAAGGTATTCGTCAGGTTGTTGCCGAGT
>JBOFLS010000180.1:0-22861 GCA_051657985.1 Sphingorhabdus sp.
TCGAGTGCTGCTTCTCAAAGCTCAAGCAGTTCCGCCGGGTTGCAACACGGTTCGAAAAAACCGCACAAAACTACCTTGCAGTCGTCACACTCGCCGCAACCGTCCTATGGCTCAGGTAACTGTCCACACTGCCTAGAGCTTTGTTTGTGTCGTCAACCTTCATGATGATGTCTTTTGCTTAGGCTTAGAAGCCGCTAGTGGCAAAGGCTAGCGGGCTGCAGAGCGTGTTGTTGAACGCCAGAATTTGATGTAGCAGTTTTGTCTCCAATTTCATTGGCGCCCAGCTCAGCGCGGCGCCACTATTGCGGCAAGCGAACAGCCCCATTGGTGGATCCGCATCGGCAGCGGCGATGGTCTTGGTCCTACCAGCAACAAGCACAGAGGGAATTACGCCGTCGAAGCCATATTTCTGCGCTGTCGCAGATCCAGATTTGCGGGCTTCCCAATCCCACAACGCTTCATGGGAGACCAGATACTCTTGGCCTCCGAACTTGAGCGTGACCGAGGAAAGGTCATTCTGCAGCTTGCCCGCCGATAACAGCAACTGCATCGTGCCGCCACCTGCCGAGCATTGGGCGGTCAGCTTTTCAAGCGGCTTGCGAAGCTCTCGATGGAAGGTCGCTCCCCATTTGAATGCACCGCTTGCATCCTGTCCGCGATTGCCGATTGTGAAGAAGCCAGCGGCATATTCCTTTTGCAAGAATGCAAGCAGGCTGCGCTCGTCTTCCGATAGCTCAGCCTGTGCGGAGCTCGGGGCGATGAACCACAACGCGACCGCCAAACCAGCCAAACGCGCCTTTTTCATCGTTCGTCTCCAGGTTTGGACGAGTTAAAGCTGAACCTGGCCGGGCGCATGACCCTGAACTTGGAACCGGTTCGCTGAAACTTCCGTTCCCGCGGCCCATCATATTTGATGTGCTCGATCACCTGCCCATGCTCGTCAAGCAACTCTATCGCGCGCTTTCGATCATGCGGCGTCAGGTAAAGATTGACGTTTAGGAACTCTTCGACGCCATTCTGGCGTAAGTTATAGAGCAGGCGTTCTATCGCGCCTTCAAACTCTTCGATCGAATATCGACCACCAAAACTGATTCTCATAGTCTGTGCCGCCCGAACCAAAGCCTGTAAGCCGGGCCTTCGAAACGTCTGCAGCAGAGCCCAGACGCGCCGCCAACTTTGGACTTGCGTCTTGGACATGCTCAGCGGCGACCCGGCCACTAACTGTGGCCAAGCCTCTGCTGTTTACGGGTTTCGAAGCCCCCTGCCGCTCTCGCGGCATTGAGGCACTTATTGCAGGGCAAATGCTCTTTGTCATCTAGTTTGGTGCTGGCTTTTGGCAGTGGCGCAACAGCTTAAGTTGCAACAAGTGTTGCATTCTGATTGACGGACAAACTGAGTTCGAACGCAGAAAATTCAGGCATACGTTGAATTTTGATAAGCAGAGGAAACGAGTGCCGGACAAAAGCAATCCATCGTTGTTGGGCGCCGTCGCGTCTTCTGCCGAGGACGATTTTCACCAGTTGCCGGGAACGCGCAAAACAATGGCTCTGTTGGAGTCCAAAAGCTCGGTGTTGGAGGTCAATCTCGAAGGCCTCCCAGTTGACGAAGTTCACAAAGAACTTGGTGCGCATGGTCAGATCGTCAACATTGCCACCAAATTGGCAACGGTAATCGGTGTTCATGCCCAACGCGATCACGCGCTAAGACCTTTACCTCATTGGCTTTGTCATCAGTCAGATGCGCTATCCGCTTCGGCCGCTCCCTCGGACGCAATGCGCCTCACCGCCGTTAATCCTTGCTCAATGCCATCGAGCCTGAAAAGCCGCATTGCTTCCGGCAATTCTAACAGTCTAATGGTCGTTTCAAACACCAAGCCTGCGTCGTAGTCATACCCTGCTCGTTCGAAACGGAGTTTGACCTCCTTCGCCAGCGACCGCCCCGCTCGCACGTCAATATGGCGAAAATCGCTTTCGAAATACCGGACCAAGCCCATCAAATAATGCAGCATATTCGGCCCGAATTGTGAAGCGATGCTGTCATAAAGCGAAACGGGAGGCACGGAGGTTTCCAGTTCCCAGCCCACATATGTGCTCTTCGGCACACCCAGCTTTGCGGCCATTTGTAACTGCGTTAAATCGAAGCGACGACGCAGCTGACGCAGCCGTTCACCGGTGAAGCCAACGTCCACTTGCAAAATTTGTTCGGTCGGCATATCGTCCATTTCGAGTCGATTTATCGACCATAGTTTAGATCGAAAGGCAGTATAGTGGCTAGCCTTAATGATCGTGAGCGCCATTTGATGATCAAATTGATGCTCCGGACGAAACGTATCAGTTTTACCGAATTGGCCCACGCCAACAACGTCACGGTGTCAACGGTCTCGCTCGTGTCGCGCGGACGGGCGAAATCCGCCCGCCTTGAAACGGCGCTTGCCGCTGAATTGGGTTTAACAAGAGAGGAATTATGGCCGGATCGGCCGATGGAGGCGATTATGCCGTAGAAAGAAGAAAAGGCCCAGCCCTGCTGGGCTGAACCTTTTCGAGAGACAACGTCTCTGTGCAAGTCGTTTCTCTCAAAAAGACCTGAAAATGTCAAGCGCGCGGTGCTTTTGTGCGTCCTTTCTGTTTGAGGAACGAAACTTATGGCCACCTTTGAGCAGGTTGCGTCTGGAATGGTGCCGACGCGTGTGATCGACATGAAAGAACTGGTCCGAACCGGCCAGCACATTAGGACCTTTGCACGTATATTTGTGCATCCCGAAGGGCATAGCCTTGGTGAACACCAGGCGGGGCGTCGGGCGGTGCCAAGCGGCTCATTTGCCTCGACTAAGGCGGGCGTCGCCATGCCATGGCTGCGCCACCCGATGCGGGTTTTGGTCCAACTGCTCGAGTGCAATCCGAACGTCGTCGATTACCGAACTTTCCCTCACCGGCTTGAGTATGTGAAAGATGGTAGAGCTGCGAGTTTCATACCAGATGCGGTGTTCGACAGGATCGACGGTGCCGTCGTTGTGATCTGCTTCAGATTTAGACACTCGCCGACCTTTGCTGAACCTGCGGAAATCTACCGGGCGATGGGGTGGCAATTTGAGTTGATCGAGCCATCGCATTTCGATGTTCACAGTGATCGCGCGCATTTGCTTCAACGCTTACTCGACTACAAGCATGTCCATTTCTCAACTGAAGACGCATTTGTCGTGCGTGAACTCCTTCGATCTGGCGGCGGAAAGCAGCCACTAGAGGACGTCGCGCGCGCGCTGGGTGAATACGCCATCGGGGTCGCCAAGCTCTGCGCGATGACGCTGAGGCGCATTGTGGCGCTCGATCTGCGGTCACCGCTCGAACCACATTCTTGGGTGACGGAACCCCAGCTCGACAGACCCACTGGCTCGCCCACCTTCAAACTTTGGGAGAGATATCATGGGTAGAATAGCACTTGCTCGCGGAACGATGATCGCGACCTCCGGCCTTCAACTGATCTTCGAACGCGAACTGGCAAACGAGCTCTTGTCATTCTCGCAGCTTCCGACGGGTGCACCTTGGCTTTTGGACGATGGCAATGCCGGCACGCGACTACCGACATGGCGCGATATAGAAGCTGCAATAGCCTCCGGCGACTTCAAAATCCTTCGAGATATGGCGATTTCGGCAACTCGCTCGGTGAATGAAAGTGAATTGGACGCTGAGGACGTTGATGAGATCGATCCGAAAGCTCGAGTAAGAGCCTATTATGTTCGCATCTGGGATGCCAATCAGGTGGGGCTCGGTCGAACAGCGCTTACCCGGCTGATCGAAGACGCCAGCCAAGCCGACGAAGCCAAGGAATTCGAATGGAAACCATCCGATTCATCTCTTCGCCGCTGGATAATAGATCGTGGCGAACTTGGCGACAGACGCAATGCCGACATGATTTCCGACACGGGGCGCACGCCCAAAACCTACTGCTTTGCAAACCAGGTCAATCGCGCCTTGTTGAAATGCGTCATTTGGTACTGGTCATTAGACGGTCGGAACTTCAATGATACGTGGGCGCGCCTCACCCGCATGTTGCGAACTCTGAACTCGATACGCAAAAAGCGCGGCGCAAAGACATTTAAGCGTCCTCACTGCGAAACGCTGAGGCGCTATATCCGCGCCAGAGAATGCTATGAAACCTGGATCACGCGTTATGGGAAACACGCTGCCGATTTGAGATGGCGGCCGACGGGCAAAAGCCTGGAAGCATCGCACATCCTTCAGCTCACCATTTTGGACAGCACGGTTCTCGACAGTTGGTGCGTCCTCGATGCTGAAAATCGCCTGCCCATGGGGCGACCACATTTAGTGATAATAATCGACGTCTTTTCAAGGTGCGTCCTTGCATGGCTAGTAGTTTACGAGCCCCCGCAAGTCTGGACGGTTGGAGAAGCGGTCAAGCGCGCCAATCGCCCGAAGCCCTGGCTTGCCCAGCGTTTTCCCAAAGCGCCGACAGGTGCTGAGATATACGGCAAGCCGAACGAACTCATTCTCGACGACGCTTGGGAGAATACGGGGCGATCGACGAAGGACGCGCTTCTCGATCTCGGCATCTCAGTCACCTACGCACCTATCAGAACACCAACATATAAAGCGATTGGTGAACGGATTTTCCGGACGCTCAACACTCTGCTGGTTCACAAACTGGCGGGTGCCGTGCGGCTCGATATCGAAACACGGCGATTGCTGGGATTGGACCCCGAGAAGGATGCGATCCTAACGGCCGAGGAAGTAGAGGCGCTCATCGAAGAAGCCATAAACCACTATCATCATGAGGTCCATGAAACCCTAAATGCGCCACCAGCTCTGGTCTGGAAAAAGGCTGCCAAAGCTGGCGTGAACGTGCTGCGCGATGACTCATTGCTCGCGAAAACGCTGGGTATTGTCGAGCACGGCACACTCGATCCGCGCGGCATTGTTCTCTCGGGGCTCTGGTATTCCGACAAGGCCGTGATCCAAAGAATATTGGATAACAACGTCTCAAAAACGCCAGTCCGTGGGCGGCGAAAAAAAACAGCCTCGGTCCGCGTAAAGTTCAAATACAATCCAGGAGACCTTGGAACCATCTTTGTCTTCGATCCGACTGATCGAACCTATCATGAGATGAAGGCAAAAAACTTCCGCTACGCCAATGGTCGTTCCATGTATCAGCACGAGATTGTAAAGGCGCTGGCAAAGCAAGAAAATTTGAACTTCATCAGCGAGGAAGACCAACTCGCTGCCCTCCAAATGCTGCGGACACGGATCGAACATGCTGCGCCTCATTTAAGGACAAAAGGGCGCAAGGCGGCAGCAAGGTTTTTGCAAGATCCAGCGTCCCGATCGATAATTGAAGGTGATACCGTCGCTGTCTCGGTCGAGGGTCGCGATGCCGCTGGCCAACTGCTGGTTGAAAACGAAAGCATGGTCGGACGGCGGACCGACAAGGGTGCGGCTGTTGCCAGTGCTTCGCGCAGGTCAGCTCACGACAAGAAAAAGCGGGAAGCCCCGCCATCGGCCGCTCTCCCTCACCAAAAAGCCATGATCGCATCTTTCCAACGAGGAAAAGCGGATCCCGACGATCCAGAGTTCCTAGCCAACCAAGGCTGGTAGTGCGCAAAGGAGGCAACGATGGAAGACTATTCACCGCAAACAAACGCAATGCTTGTGTCAAAAATGTTGGCCTTGGAAAGTATCCATATTCAGCATCCAAGGATGACGACGGCCCACGGAATTTTCGATTATTTGCGCCAGCTAGGCCAAGCCAACAAAGTTCTGGATCTGGCTGATGTCGGCAAAAACAAGAAGAAGCCAAGGAAGCGTGGGATACGCATCTTGGGACCGACTGGGAGTGGCAAATCAAGGGCCGCCGAAAGCTACATCGAAACGCTGGACCTGGATGCGGACACTTACACCGTGTTGCATGTCGTTCTTCAGCAGAATGCCACACCTAAGCGGCTCTGGGAGGATATCTTGCATGCTTTTGGCGACGAATATGCCACTGTCGGTTCCGAGGGAACGCTAAAAAGCCGAGCTCGTGCCTTTTTGAAAAAGGGCGAAGTAGAACTCATCGTTTTTGACGAGCTGCAGCAATTGGTGAACAACGAAGGAGACACCACCGCCTGGAAAGCTTCGGAAGCGCTAAAAAGGATCGCCGATGAGGGCTACGCGCCGCTAGTTCTGATGGGAAATGACAAAGCAGGATCGATTTTTAAGGCTAATGCGCAACTTAATGACCGGCTCATCGCCCCTTACGATCTTGAACCGCTTGATCCTACAGACAAGGATGATCGTCGGTTGTTTAAGGGCTACTGCGGGCGGCTCGATCAGCAAATGGTTGAGAAAGGATGCATTTCCGTACCCATCGGCTTGATGGATCCATCGACACTTGCTCGCCTATTCTACATCTCAAGCGGAGTAGTCGGTATCGTGTCATCGTTGATAGGCGAAGCGATGCAAATCGCTTACCGCCGGGGTCGCGATCATATCCTGACGGCCGATCTCTCGCTTGCTGTTGATCGATGGGCAATTCCCGGCGGATTTTGCGAAGTTAATCCCTTTGTTGACTGCGATGATGCCTCCGCTTCTGACCTTTGGGAGTTTTGATCGTGGTTAGCGCGGCGATACCTCAGCTTAGGTGGAAGCTGGAGCCTTATCCAGACGAAGGCATCAGAAGTTTTTTGCGCCGCAGTGCTTTTGAGAACCGCATTGGGTCGATCCAGACAATTTTGAAGAAAGCAAAGATACTGGTCGCGCGCGACTTCATGGAAGATCGATTGCCAGATGAGCTCATCGCAAATTTGGCACATACCCTCGGCGTCGGTGAACCAGTTCTGCGGTCAATGCTCTATTGCCGGGTCCGTGGGTTCCAGGACCTTATCCGGTTTCAGGGGCGCGTGTTTCCGTTCAAATATTTAATCCCTTCCGGGCGGCGGGTTTCGCCGTCCTCCCTCGCCAAAGCGCCCTATGACCGAGAATTGTGGGAGATTCATGCACTTCCGTTTTGCCCGGATTCTATGGAACTACTGATATCGCGATGTATTATCTGCGGAAACCAGCTACTTTGGAAAAGCTCGCTGCCCATTGAATGCTGCCAAACGTGTCACGCTGATATCCGAACGTTCGATGCAACCAAAATCGATGAGCAAGATCAAGCACTGGCAGCAACTGCAGCAAACCTGTTGGCATCTGATCGCGCTACCCAAGGCACCGCCATAGCTAAACTTCCCGACGAACTGCAGCATCTGTCTGGCTTGGAGATATTTGAGCTCGGCATTCAACTGGGCAAGCTTTTTGGTCCAAAAAGGGTCGTCACGCGTCACGGAAACGAACGAATGGCGAGGCGCAAATTGGCAGCTGCGGTTCAAGCATCGGAAATCCTAATCGAAAAATTCCTGTTGGGCTTCAAGCTGGTAGCAGAGTGGCCGGAATCAATTGACGAGCTGACTGCTGGCAAGCCCGAGCAAGAATGTAATGTTGTTGCATGCAATATGGCTGCGAGATTGCGTAAACTCGCATCGTCTCCGGCGATGACCGACAGGTTGCGCGTGGCACTCAAGTTGCGCTTGCCGCCGTTGCGAGATCATCAACAACGTCGCGTATACACAACGGCGCAAAAAAATCAGTCGCGTTTCAACGCGGAGTATGCCGCACAACGGACGTCAAAGGGTTTGCTCACATATCCCGAAGCGGCGGAATTTATAGGGGTCGGCACCAAGGCACTTCGCTACGCCGTCCAAGTTGGGCTAATGTCCACTTCTGTAGAGGGGATACGCGGACGGGTTTTCAAAAAGGCCGACCTTGAAACTTTGCGAGAACGGTTGATAGACCGGATGCCAGAGCAACAGAGCCGACGGCAGTTTGGCCTATCATCTTTGGCCTGTCAACAGTTGGTGGCCGCTGGCAGAGTCGACGGACTAAGAGACACAATCGCCGGTTTGATGGATAGTGGTCCTTATGTACGAAAGCATGATCTCTACGATTTGAGTCTGAAAATTCACGCATTGGCTGGATCGGCAATTCCTACTGGAAATTTGGTTTCCTTACATGAAGCATTGAGGTCAGTCGGAGCTAGGGACAAACCTTGGGTGCCTTTGATTGATGCGATCTTGTCGGGAGATATTCCGGTGCATCCTGCCGTAGATTACACCCTCAACCTCGAAGGATTGCGTATCCCGCGTAGGATGATCCCAACAGTGCAAGGGCTACGCTTCAGTTTCGACCTGTTCCCTGATTTTGAGCGTTCAACCTGCTTGAGCGGTCCTGAGTGGGCCGAGTATCTCAATATTGGAAAACCCGCCAAAGAAGTCATCATTGAGCAAAAATTGCTGCCGGTTCACACCGATACTAACCGCTATTTGTGTTCCTTGCCTGCCGTTGAAGCATTCTCTCGCGAGTTCATTTCGCTTTGGGAAATGAGGTCGGTGTTGGGAGTTTGGTCGCTGCAACTTCCCAAAATGAAGCAAGTTTTCTGCGATCGCGGACTCAAGCCAGCTCACGATCTCCTGTTCTGGAACCGCCAAGAGTTCAATGAGCGAGTTTTGTCGCAGTTTCTTCCTCTCAGGTAACTGTCGCCTTGCTGGTGGATCAGCGAAATCACCTTTTGTTGTGGAGTTTCAAATTGATCTCAAGGTTTGCGTTCTTTCAACACCTTCAACGACGTTTCTGGTCGGACGTTTACCAACTGCAGCATGCCAACCGCCGTTGATTGTTCCGCTCGGCAATGCCAATATGAGAACATGAAAATGAACTCTGACGCGTTGATCGAGACAGCCCGCAAAGTCTATCGCTTATTCGACGGCGACTGGGAGAAAGCGCGCAAATCAGCCACTCTTGATGAGGATGGCGTGTGGATCATTCCCAAGCCACCGGTGAAGCAATCAGCCAAGCGCAAAACACACACATCGGCAGCCTAATCCTACAAAACCGAGCATGTCCAATCTAACCCGGCATAATTGACCTACACTGGAGCGCAGTAGGCGGTCGGGAGAATGCTATTGGCGCCGGTTCCATTTTTACTGCGAATCCGTCGAAATCGTGCCATTTTTGCTGCTGGAACGCGCTGTTGACGGTTGACAGGAACCCCGGTTTTCAGCCAGAATTACGTTCCATTGTTATTGTGGCTGAATACAATATATTATTCTGGCACAGCAGAATTGGTACGATTCCACAGCAAGGCTGAAACGCCCAGAAATGCTGGGCTTTTCATTCAACGATTTGGTTATGCACCGTCAGCGACCTGCCTGGCGAAAAGGCTTACCAATCGGTCGGTATAACCTTAGCGGGTTTCTCGATGAGAAACGGCACTACCCGTTCGCCCCGCTTCCGACTTCCGCATCAAACCACGGAAAACTGCGCTTTCAGAGCCTAATCGTCTCGATAAGGCCGCCACCGATGTCCAATATTTTGCCTCGAAAAAATTATATCTAACGGTATCAACCGACCAGATGCTCCCATTAGGTGAAATGTGACAAAATGGCAAAAATTGGCTATGCCCGCGTTTCAACGGACGATCAGGACACGTTGGCACAGCGGAGAGCGCTTCAGGCGGAGGGTTGCGCCCACATCTTCGAAGATAAGGCGAGCGGCGGAAGCCGGGAACGTCCCAATCTCGATCACGCAATCGCCAGGACAGGAAAAGGTGATACCCTGTTGGTGGTCCGCATCGACCGCTTGGCGCGATCCCTGTCGCATCTTCTTGAAATCGTCGAAACATTGAAGAGCAAGGGCGCCTATTTCCGATCGATCATGGATCCGATTGATACGTCAAGCGCACAAGGCATGTTGATGACCCAGATGCTCGGCGCCTTTGCAGAGTTTGAGCGTGCCCTGATCCGCGAGCGGACCAAAGCGGGCATCCAAGCCGCAGTCGCGCGCGGTGCCAGACCCGGCAACCCGAAAATGCGCAGTCGCGACCCGCGCGCCATCTCGCAAATCTCGCTTGCGCATAAAGAGCGCTATCTGAATGCACTGGCATCTGATCGTCATCGCTGGCTACCGACCGTCGAGCGGCTGCGGCCGCATCTGCCATGGCCAGTCGTATTGCGGCAGATACGTGGCATCACCCCGCCGGTCCGCTCGTTTAGCGAGCGTACATTGGTTAAAGCGTGCAAGGCTCTGGTGAAAGCGGATTATGCGGATCCCTACATCCTTGAAAAAGCACCCTGTCCCGCGCCAGATACACGCGTACCGAGGCTTGTGGCCGACAGGCTGCGAACACATCCAGATTCAACCTTACGCGCAATCGCAACTTGGCTTACTCGCGACCTACGTGAGCCGACACCGAGAGGCGGGCTATCTTGGTCTGCTGAAGGTGTTATGCGTGAGATCGCGAAAGCTGATGCCTTGGGACTAATTGACCATTAAGCTTCTGAGTCTCTACTCTAGCAGTCTTATGTGGCCAAAGCCGCCAACTTTTCTGCCGATCATTCACCGTTTGGCGATTGCTAAAACCCGCCGTCCGTTCAGCTTCCGCTAGAGGGATGTTTCGTTGGGGGGTGCTGACAGGCAGGTTTTGGTTCCTGAGCTCGATAAGCGGATAGTGGTGTCAGCCTCTTAGGCTTGCCGCCGCTGCTCGAACTAAACGGTCTCTAGCGCTCTCTTGTTTCGATGTTGGCGTCGGACCACACGCGCTTGCCAATCTAAAAGTGAAGGTATATTCAATAAATCGAATCATTCTTCATTTTGTCGGAGAGTTGTAATGTTTCTGCTCACCTCCACCCATTTGGCTACGATCCTTCTGGCGATGCAGGCGTCATCCAACGGACCCGCCACGCCGTCCTATCTGCCGCGCGCCGATATCGTTTCGGGTCTTGTCGATGGGCAGCCGTGGACGATGGCGAACAGCGATGGACGCGGTGGCCGCATCCGCTTCAACACTGATGGCACTGGCGCGATCGAAAGCCCGATTCAGCGCCGCATTCGCTGGACGGTTGAGGGCAACACTTTTTGCATGCGGATGGGCTTCATGCTTGGCACACGCTGTTTTCAGGCGACGCGCAGTGGCAACGGTTTTCAAGGATATACGAACGGTCGGCCAAGCGTGCGGTTTACCCGCTGATGCCGACCATGCGGGAAAAAACGCTTGCCGTGCGGCGGCAGCATGTGCTTGATGCTGCGATCACAGTGTTCGCAGAAAAGGGATTTCGCGGCGCAACCATCCGCGACATCGCGACAGCCGCCGGCGTATCAGATGGCACAATTTACAACCTGTTCGATAACAAGGCCGCCCTGCTTAAGGCCGTCCTAGCTGGCGCAGAGCCGCCCGGCGCCGTATTGGATCTCACTAACCCGCCATCACTGCCCGACATGCTGCGTGACCGATGGGCCGCGATCAGCCCAGCCAGCCTCGCAATGCTGCGGGTGGTGCTGTCAGAAGCGCTGATTGACGCCGATTTTCGCGATCTCTACCGGCAGACATTGCTTGCGCCAGCCATAGAACAGTTGACCCCGCTGCTCGCCGGGAACGCGGCGTCCGCTGGCGGCTCCGATCCGGCGCCCTATGACGCGCGGCTGGCCACCGCGTTGTTTATTGGCCTCCTCATGCTGCGCCTGCTTGGCGATGACCTGATCGAACGAAGTGATGGAACACTGCTCGACCGGCTGTCCGCTTTTGTGGAGCATGGTCTGGCGCGTCCGGCGACTGGCGGCGGCGGATCATGATCCCTACGATTGACATCAACCTCGCTGATCCTACGTTCAAGGCCGACCCGTTTCCAGCTTATGCGTGGCTGCGCGCCGAAACTCCCATCTGCCGCATGGCTGTTTCGTCCCGAGAAACGTCAGTTTTTGTTACGCGCTACGCCGATGTTTCAGCGCTCTTAAAGGACAAAAGATTTGCCAAGGATCCCGCCAACGCCCTGACGCCCGAGCAACTGGCGGGGCAGCGCCGCATTCCCGGATTTCTCTCCCCTTTGACGCGCAATATCCTCGCGCTCGACGATCCTGATCATGCGCGGCTGCGCCGACTGGTGCAGGCGGTTTTCACCCCGCGCCGCATGGCCGCGCTTGAAGCACAAGTCGTGTCAGCGAGCGAAGCCCTGCTGGAACCATTGCATCGGCGATCCGCGTTCGATCTGATCGGGGAATATTCGCTGCCTTTGCCGGTCAAGGTGATCTCCGATCTGTTGGGCGTTCCGGCCAATGATCAGGCGCGCTTTGCCCGCTGGTCGCACGCTCTCATCAAAATTGGATCGGTTTCACCCATCGGCGCGATCCTTCAGATGCCGGCTGTCCTCTCCTTTCTCCGCTATCTCAAGCGTCTCATCGCTATGAAGCGCAGTGACCCCGCCGATGATCTCGTCAGCGCGTTGGTCGCACAGCAACAGGAGGGCGCGCTATCGGAAGCGGAGCTGATGGCGATGATCAGTATTCTGCTCAGCGCTGGCCACGAAACCACGACCAACCTCATCGGCAATGGGATGCTGACGCTCATGCGGCACCCGGCCGCGCGGGAGGCGCTGGTCGCTGATCCCAACCTGATCGAGTCCGCAATCGAAGAATTGCTGCGGTTTGAAGGGCCGGTTGAGATGTCCACGCATCGCTACGCGACCGACGATATTGAGCTTGGTGGATTCATCATCCCTCAGGGCGCCATCGTGCACGGCATCATCGCGTCGGCCAACCGCGATGACCGACAGTTCAGCGACCCTGACGACGTCAACCTCGCGCGCGATCCGAACCGGCATGTGACGTTTGGCGAAGGCGGGCATTATTGCCTGGGTGCATCGCTCGCCCGAATGGAAGGGCGGGTGGCTGTTGCCCATCTGCTAGATCGGTTTCCGAACCTGCGCCCCGCTGCTCCAGACGACCGGCGGCGTTGGCGTCCTAACATGGTCCTACGCGGACTTGAGCGGTTCCCGGTTAAAGTCGGATGATTCTGGGGAAGTCAGGTGCGATCAATTCAATCAAGAGACTAAGAGATGAACCGACGGCAGTTTTTACGAGAGAAATGATCAGTCCGAGTGACCGAAATCTTGTCGACCGCGACTTCGCGTTGCCGCATCCTACGCCCCGGCGACAACCGCTAACTTTTCGAACGTTCGTTAATCACTTGGCAGCCTTTGAAAGCTGCCATCCGTTCAGATTTATGCCTGACAAAATACTGCAGATTAATTTCTGATCATCTGGCATTAAACTGCCGCGTTTTGCAGTGCGTGTCAGTAGTCAGCCGATGGTATCACATAAACCGATGCAAGGCGGCGCTGCACCTCTCGCCTACCTCGCGCGGGGCAAGCGGATCGATCCAGTCAGCGAAGACTTCTGGGCCGACTGACGCCCATGCACCCTTGGCCTTCAGTGCTGCCGTTATGCCCGCAATATCAAACTCGCCATCACCGGGCAGCAGGCGAAACCGGAGCAGGTCTTCGATCATGTCGGGCACTTGCTGGCGTCTTGTGGCATCGGCAAGTTGCACCTCAAAAATCTTGTTTGCAGGAATGCGCGCCAATGTTTCCGCGTCTTCATATGACCGGAAATAATGCCATGTGTCGAAGCAAAGACCAGCATTGGTGCGGTTAGCAGCTTCAACAATCGTCCAGCCTTCGCGAAGGCCGGTGATCGATGAGATTGGCATGAATTCCAGCGTTACGCGCAAGCCGCGCTGTGCGGCGCGATCGGCAAAGCTGCCAAAGGCATCGACCAGCAATTCCTGCGGGTGAGCCTGACCAAGGCCCTCAACACAATTGATTGCTTCGGCCTGGGCTTCCTCGGCAATGCGCAGAATGGCGCTTTCGTCGAACTGGATGAAGCCCCGGTTCTGCGGCGGGTAAGAATCCGGGAGCACAAAGCCGGGGATCCACTGGACGAACGGGTCGATTGCCAGCACTTTGACACCAGCATCGCGGATCATGGCCCGCATCGTCGCAACCGACAGCCCGCTGTCCCGCCAACCCTGCCAGTCGATTGGAAAGACCGACATATGCGTGAAATTGCCTGCGCGCGCGGCCACCAGTCGGTCGGCGAGTGATTTGATACGCACATTCGCCGCCCATAATACGCGGCGCTGCAGCGTGGTATCGGTAACTTGAGATGCGGATTGGATGGCAGGCGAGCATCCTGAAACCAAAAGTGCTGCGCTGCCTGCGAATATTAGTTCACGACGGTCAATGGTCATAAGATGCCTTTCAAAGCGAGACATTGAGGTTAAGAAACGCGCCAAGCGTATCACGCTGATCAGCGGCAAAACTTCTGCCAGCGTTCAACCAAATGACGGCGCCATTCACGCTGAGGGCGCAATTGATCCGGTAGCTTCCGGTCAGCGCCCATAATGCCCCGACATCGCGGCCTGGCCCGCGGGTTGTGATGGCAAAGCCGCCCAGCGTGTAGAGCTGATCGCGGATCGTCAGTCGCTGCATCAAAGCGACATCGATGCCCATCCGGTTGCCATTTGGCCATTGCAGCGACAATGCCGGATTGACGCTCGCTATATTTGTGGGGGCAAAGATGGGAAATGAACCTGTAAAGGCTGGGTTTGGGAACAGCGGGTCAAATCCGGTGATACGCCGGTCGCTTCGATTGCGATCACCGCTGGTGATGCTGAACTTTGCGCCCGCCAGCATTTGCGCGCCGCCAAAATTTGTTATTGGCGCGCGCACTTCTCCCGCAACTGCCCAAGCGCGAATATTTGAGCCACTCTCGGCACTGCCAAACTGGGCCAGCGCCTCTGCCTCAACAAACAGGTGCGGTGATGTGCGCACGATGCGTGCACCCAAGGTAAAGCGCTCCTGCCGCCCGCCGGGCGCACCGAACAGAGGCACAAAGCTCTGCGTGCGGATGGCGTAGACGGCTTCGCTATTGCGGCTGACATCGCCATGCACCGCACCTGCGCCGACCGCCAGGCGATTAAAGTCACTCTCGTCGTCAAACACCCCTGGCTGCACCAGCACCGGTGAGGCGGCCAGCCCGACAACAATCCAGTTACCGACCCGCGCCTGGCCCAGCACCCCATCGAAACGGCGGCGGACATTGGCGCCGTCAAACGCGGCAAGCAGCCTGCCGGAACCGAGCGCCATCTCTTGCCGACCAGCGCGAACATAGCTTCCTTCTTCGGGCCGCCATTCAACATAGGCCTGCGTTAGATCGAAGTCATTGCGATCATTGCCCCGCGCGCCGCCGTTTCGGCCAGATTGTCCAGCTGCGAAGACTTGTGCATGCACGCGCCATCGCGGAGCGATTTCCAGCTCTATATCGGGCGCGACACGCCAGAGCAGATAGCCGCCTTTATCCTGTGGTCCGTTGCCGAACGCTGTCGGATCAATCACCTCATAACGCAGCCGCGCATCAAGGCCGAGCTTCACTCCGTCGGCACTGCTGTCATCAGCCTCTTGCCCCAGGCAGGGACTGTTCATCGCCAGTGTAAGGGTGGCGATCAGCCCGCGCTGAGAAAGTCGAGCAAGCATGTGTTTAGGGCCTCGGGCTGTTCCTCGGCAATCCAGTGCCCTGCCTTGGCAATTACTGCACCTTGCACATTGTCGGCAAGTGCCTTCAACGCCATTTCGCCATAGACGCCTGCGGCAATCTCCCCACCGATGCCAAGGCATGGCATTGCCAGCCTTCCGCTTTCGGCCCAGCCCTTGAAAAGCGCCATATCCTCAAACACGCTGGCAAAGTGCATCATGCCGCCGCGCAGGGCTCCGGGCTTTTGCAACTGGCGAACATAGACCTCGAAATCGTCTTGACCGACGGCGTCGGGATTATAGGCCCAGTGCCAGAAATACCAGGCCAGCAGCTCGCGTTCCTTGCCGCCGATGAACTGGATCGCGACATCGGGCTGGGTGAAGAAAGCCAGTTGCCAGTTCACATTGCCGGGTGCTGCCGTCAGCCCCATTTCATAACCGAAGCCCGGCGGCGCATATTCGATAATGGCCAAGCGTTCGACCCGTTCTGGCGCAGTGTAGGCCAGAGCAAGCGCCGTGCCGCCGCCATGATCATAGCCGACGACCGCCGCGCGCGGCAGGTCCAGCGCATCCATCACTGTTACAATGTCAGAAGCCAGCACCGCCTTGTCATAGCCCGCTGGTGGAATATCCGATCCACCGCAGCCGCGCTGATCGATGGCAATAGCGCGATAGCCCGCCTTGGCCAGCGCCTCCATCATGCCGCGCCACATCCACCAATGCTGCGGAAAGCCGTGAATCAGGATGACAGGCCGCCCTTCGCCAAGCGACACAGCGTGCAGGCCGACTGTACCGTTGGTAACGCGATGATGCTCAAAATTCTCTATGGTCATGGGGTCGCGCTCCTACTGGTTCATCATCGACTGGATATAGGCCACCGTTGCGGGATCGAGCGTTGAGTCGTGCCGCCCAACCAGCCAACGGCCATCGACTTTTTTGAGCGTATCCTCGTTCACAGCAGAGCCCACATATTTGAGTTCCGCCTCGCGTTCGAAGACGATGAGGTAGCTGGTTACGACAATCTGCTCGGCATCACCGCCGATCACCAAATTGCCCGCAACATGGCGCTTATTCGTAATAAAGGGGGCAACTTGTTGCATTGCGGCCTCTACCTGCTCTGGCCCCACAGCATTGCCGAAACCGGATACGAAAACGCCGTCGGTCGCAAACATGGCCGCATAGGATTTGTAATCCGCGGTATCCAGCGCGTGGTTGAGCCGCGCGATCACCTGCCGCGCGGCTAGATCGTCTTCGACGGTAAGATTATATTCGGCGGAGTAATAGGGCGTCATTTCAAATCTCCTTTGGGAATGGGTTTGGGATTTAGTGTCAGCATCGATCCGGCGGTCAGGCGGCCTTGTTCGGTAAACAGCCATGCGCAGGCCTCACCAACTTCGCGTGCAGTGATCCAGGCCGGGTGAGGTGTGGGCCGGGCTCGCGTTGCGATGATCGAGCGGAGCATGATCGTGTGAACGCCAACGGGAGGATTTTCAGCCGCAAGCACCTCAGCCAACATCGTCTGCGCGCGGGCGAGGATTGAGACCACGCCGGAATGCGGCACTGGGCTTTGCGCCGCTGCGCCGTTGATCATCACATATTGGCCTGCCGAAGCGGACAAGGCGGGCATCAGGCTGCGCGCAAACAGATAATGACTGGTGAGCGAAGCTGAGACAATATGATCCCAATCGGCCTTGCTGAGGTCAGCAAGCGCCGCCCCATGAAACCAGGGACCAAGGCTGGCGACCGCGCCATGAACCGGGCCGAGTACCGCCAGCTTCTCACGCAGCGCCGAGACGCCTGCATCATCTTCGGGAAAGCCCTCGACCAGCGTCAGGCGGTCATGGCGGGGCAATGCCTCTGCACGTGCCGCCGAGCGGACGACAGCGATTACCTCAGCCCGTGCTGCACACAGACGATCAACAATCTCCACCCCGACATCCCCGGTGCCGCCACCGATGACGATCCGCTTTCCTGTCAGGTCAGGCAGCGTCATTACATATCGCCAGCGCTGTAGAGCAGCTCATACATGCCGGGCGCTGACTTCTCGACAAAGGGGCGGATGATATCCAAATGCTCGGCGAACAGCGGGCTTTCGCGCCAGGCGTTGTAATTGGCCATGCTGTCAAACATGGCGACATTGACCAGCTGGCCGCTGCCATCGACGGCGCGGCCAAGACGGTTGCCGATCCAACCCTCAACCTTGCCTTTCAGCCGCACATATTCGCCGGTTTGCGCGTCGATAAAGGCTTGTTCCATGCCGTCTTTCGGTGTGAACAGGTTGACGAGCATCACCACGCCTTCAATCGCGCGGGCGGCATCATTTTCATTGGCAGTGCGGTCAACGACCATTGGGTCTTGGGGCATTCATAAACTCCTAGTTTGGGGTTGTTTTAGCTGGTGATTGCCATTGCGCTGGTAACGGCAGGGCGGGCGCCCATAGCCTGAAGCCAGCGGCTGACATTGGGATGCGGGGCAAGGTCTATCCCGACAAATTCGATGCCACCTACTATCCAGGGATAGGTCGCAATATCGGCAATCGTATAGGTGCCTGCGAGATATTCGGGCTCGGCAAGACGGGTGTTCAACACGCCCATGATACGGCTGACTTCCGCCTTGAAACGATCCGCGGCATAGGCTTGGGGTTCGGGGGCAGCGCGCATGAAATATCCGGCCTGGCCAATCATCGGGCCGACGCTTGCCATCTGGAACATTAACCATTGCAGACAGTTGCTCCGCGACACGGGATCGGCGGGCCACAACTTCGATCCGAATTTCTCGGCAAGATAGATCAGGATCGCCCCGGATTCGAATACGACATGGCGCTTGCCGTCCGGGCCTTCATCATCGACCAACACCGGTATCTTCCCATTGGGGTTTAGCGCCAGAAAGTCCGCCGACTTCTGCTCCTGATCGCCGAAATTGACCATATAGCGTGTGTAGGGCTGCGCCAGTTCCTCCATCAGGACCATCGGCTTGCGCCCATTGGGTGTGGTTTGGGTGTAAAGTGTAATCATGCGAACCTTCCCCTTATGGCGTCGGCCACTTGCTCTGGATATTCTTCGGCCAGCAAATGACCGCACCAAGGGATGGTGTGGCCGGTCACATCGGTTGCCACCAAATCCATCTGCTCGGTCACGCCCGGATGGCCAAATTGGCCATTCATGGTGAGGACGGGACAGCTGATCTTTTCCGTCGTTGATTCCCGAATTTGAGCGGCAGTCACCAGGCTGTCTGGATAGCCGCGGCAATCCGGCGGGATCACCGTGAAGTGATCCGTCAACAGCGGCATCACTTTGCGCCAGCTATAGGATGTGCCCATCCAGCCGTGGATCAGCAGCAGCGGTGACCCTGATCCGGCCATGCGATAATGGATGGGACCACCATATTGGGTGTAGGCTTTGCCGTGGCGAATTGGGGGAGAGGGCTCGTTGGTCATGAGGATTTCCCTTTCTGTGTTTGGCTGTTTTGCCTCTGGGCGAGAAAATTGTCGGCCCTCACGGCCAGACACTGCGCTATCGGCGAGACGATCAGCACCGTCGGCAGGACGATGATGTAGGTCGACACAAACCGGCTTGCCCAAGCGGCGATAAAGCCACTCATGAACCCTAATGTCTGCCATGTGAAAACCGCAGACAGGATTAACCCCATCAGCAGCGTCATGAAGAACATCAGCAACAGACGTTCGCGCGGCATTACATCCGGTTCCCCCAATAGCTGAATTCCTGATAGAGTTTGCCGACTTCCGGGCCTTCGGGTGTCTGCCAATCCTTCATGATTTCTGAGGCGATTGACGCCCAGTTGACCATCACCGCGCCCGCCTGCGTCATGCGGTGCATGGCAGCCTGCTCGTTCAATGCGGTGTCGGAGCCAGACACATCGACCACCACATAAGGCTCATACCCGCCGCCAAGCAGATCGAGCGTGAGCTGCAGCGTGCAGATGTCGAGCGAAATACCGCCAAGGATGACCTTCTTGCGACCAAAGCTGCCCAGCACACGCTGGAATTCTGGTTCATCCCATGCGCTGGGCGTATGGCGCTCGACCCGGACGGCATGCCCCGCATTTGAGACCACGCCGGGGAAGAAATTACCGCGAAAGCTGCCTTCTTCGCCCAGCATTATCGTCGGCATTCTGAAAATGGCCGAGAGGCGCGCAAACGCCTCCGCATTGCGGCGTAGCAGATCATGATCGATGGTTTTGATACCAGGGAAAAAGCCATCGAGAAAATCGACCAAAATCACGAGCGCATTGTCGCGGGTTAGCTTTTCGCAATAGTTCATCATCTTGTCCTCGAACCAATGTTGAGAACAGATTAGGGATGTCTCGACGCCGCCGCTTTCAGATTTCCGGTTTTACAGATTTCCGACTCCGTTCACGCCAACATCATCCTGCGATAGGCTGCTGGACCCATATCCATCCGCCGGGAAAACAATGTCGTCAGATGCGCCTGGCTGGAAAAGCCAACGGCATAGGCTATCTCGGCAATCGAAAGCGCACCATCGGCAAGCATTTGCGCCGCACGCGCCAAACGCCGCTCGATCACCCATTGATGCGGGGGTTGCCCGGTCAGTGCCCGGAACTCCCGCGCAAAGGCATAATCCTGCATGCCAATGAGCGAAGCCAGAGTGGCCACGCGCATATCTGTGTCAATATTGTTATCGACATATTGGGCAATGGTATCCAGCGATTGAGCGGTTAGATGATTGGCCTGCCTTGGTGCGACAACCCGCTTAGCTTTGGTTGCGATGGCAACCAGCCTGACGGCGATCCCCATCAGGTTCGCATCCAGATATAAGGCACCACAGGGCGAATCATGCTTTCCCTGATCCCAGCATTCCTGCATCAGCTTTCGAACGACCGGATCGTTATGCCCTGATAGCAACAATGCCTCAGGCGTAAAATCGTTCAACCCCAGATAGGCTGCTGCATGATCGACGATCGCTTTAGGCAATCCGAGGCAGAGCAGGTGTGAGGGTGTAACGACGTCGTAGGCGGCAGCTGTTTCGGGTGGGGCGACGCAAAAATCGCCGTTTGCCAATTTGATCCAATTTTGCCCCAACCCTAAATCAGCAAGTGCATTGCATTGAAGGCCGATATTCAGCTGCAGATTATAGGTCGGCAAAGCCTCGTCTGGGAAATCACCCGGCGGTTGCCTAGCCTCAAACATACCGATCGGATTGTCGCCACCAATAAGCCGCACTTCCTTTAGGAACTGCGGATATGTGCTGGCGTAAAAGTCGATATAGTTCTGATGCATGTCTTAGCCGTTGCAGCTCATTTCAACATCCCTTACTTTGCTGCCCTCACAACATTGTCCTCTATGAAGGGTTGCAGTTACGGGATAAAGACTCGATTTGAGGACCCGGGGTTGCAAAAATGAAACGGCAGTTTGATCTCAACGCGCTCCAGACCTTTGCCGTTGCGGTCCACAAGGGCAGCATGGCGAAGGCTGCTGCGGTGCTTGGCCTTCCCAAGTCCACCGTCAGCAGGCATTTGGCAAAGATCGAGGAGGCAATGGGCACGTCGCTGATCCAGCGCGTTCCGCACGGCATTGAACCGACAGTACAAGGCAAGCTGCTGTTTGACCGCATTGCCGATAGTGTTTTGTCGTTGCAGGCGTCAAGCGCAACTATGTTGTTTGGCAGTGACCAGCGGAACAATTACGACACGCTCAAACCATTGCGCGTTCGCGCACCAATCGTTTTTGGACGAGGATTTTTGCCAGACCTTGTTGCTGAAGCAATGGTCAAATTTCCAGCGTTGCGGTTCGAGATTGCGCTGACAGACCGAATATTCGATCCTAGCGATGATGCCTATGACATCAATTTCTGCGTGGGCATCGATATCCCGTTCGAGATGGAATCCTGGCCGCTGGGTTACCTTAAGGCACGGCTCTATGCCTCGCCGGATTTTATTGCCAGGCAGCCGATCAACAAGCCTGATGACATCAACGAAAGTCCTCTGATCACTATCCCCTGTACAACTGATGCTGCGTCAATACTGACGTTAACTTCCCAACAGGGGCAGCGCATTTCTGTCGCTAGCAAGCCTTTGGCTGTTGTGAATGATAATGCCATCCTTCTCCATTTGGCAAAAGCTGGGCATGGCATATGCCGATTGCCGGCCTTTTTAGCAGCGCCGCATTTGAAGGCTGGCACGCTTGTGGACGTTCTGCCAGATTGGTGGGTCGACCGTCATCGCATATTCCTTGCTGTAAAGCGCGGGTACCGTCAGGCTGTCGTGCAAGATTTCATCGAATTTGCCGCATCCACGCTGTCGCGGAAGTTGTCGCATGAGGAGGTGGCGCAGGCCTCGGCGACCGACAAGAGCAAGAGGCTGTAATCGCCAACATTGCAGACATTGGCGGGGTTAATTGACGTTCTCGAAACCTGCCCTTTATTCAGCCGAGGCGGCGCGGCGGTAGCTTCGCGTCCAGATGTCGCCATTCCTGCGTGAGGACGGCAAATCTTAAAAACGTTCGTGCAGGCTGTGATCAAGCGCCCGGTGGTAGGTCTAAAGCGGGGATTAGGGACGTGGCGTTTGCAGGCCCCAACTTCAGACATACAATGCTAACAATTATGTAACAGACGTAAGGTTAATCCCGATATTCAACGTCGGCCTCAACCCGAAGCTATGGCATGCCCGAGCAATGGAAGCAGCAATGCCGCGCTCGCGCCCAAAATGCGCTTTTCGGCCCCCTTCCAGTTGGCGGGAATGCTGACCAGTTTGGCTTGCTCCGACAGCTCGCACCCCGTATCCGCGAGTCTCGCTTTTGGTGCAATCACGCTGGAGAAAATACCACCCATAGCTATTGCTGTGAGCCTTGGCAGTTTCCGTTACTCTTTCGTTCCCCTGTTTGGCAGTCCGGCAATTGTCTTTCACCCATGTGCCCTTCACTCGATAAGGAATTGAAGTTGCCTTGTAAAATAGAACCGAAGTTTATGATTAACGATATTGGATTTAGATCCGGACCGCCTGAGGTGCGGTCATTGCGATAACCCACCCCTGAATCGCTAGCCCAGCCATCTGGTGGGGCATGTTCCGCGCCAGCACCTTGCTCTTCCCTGCCCACCACGCGGGAGATTGATTGGCCCGCTACCGGCGTGACGGTCAAATTCGCGCCGAGATAAGCGATGCTGTAGTTCGGCGTTGCCACGACGCTGCCTTGCGTGATTGCGTAAACGCCGGGAGGCGAGGCAAGGCCAGCAGTTGTAGCAAGCACACCCGTCAGGGTGTCGTTGTTTACAAGACCAGCGCCGGCCAGCACATATGTCAAAGGCGGATTAGCGAAACCAAATAGCCGGAAAGCCGCATTAGCTGAGATGTTCAGCGGACGCGGGGTGATCGTCAGGTCTGCCCCTGCATAAGTCAGTGCATAGTTGGAGGAAGCTGTAAGCGTGCCCTGGGTGATTGCATAGCTGCCGACGTTGCTGATCACCCCCGCACTGGTTGCAAGTGCGCCAGTCAGCGTAT
>JBOFLS010000181.1:0-5810 GCA_051657985.1 Sphingorhabdus sp.
TCTGCGGCATGATTCCGTCATCAGCAGCAACGACCAGAATGACAATATCGGTTACCATCGCACCGCGCTGACGCATTTCGGTGAAGGCTTCATGGCCCGGCGTATCGAGGAAGGTGATCGCCTGACCATCCTTGGTCTTTACTTGATAGGCGCCGATATGCTGGGTGATGCCACCAGCTTCGCCTGCCTGCACATTGGCACCGCGCAAGGCATCGAGCAAAGAGGTCTTACCGTGATCGACATGCCCCATCACCGTTACCACCGGCGGACGCGCTCTCAGGGTTTCGGCGGCATCGACATCGTCGTCATGAATGATGTCGACATCGGCATCGGACACACGGGTGATGTTATGGCCGAATTCGGTCACAAGCAGTTCAGCGGTATCCTGATCAATGCTCTGCGTCAGGGTGACGGGCATACCCATCTTGAACAGTGATTTCACCAGATCGCTGCCCTTTTCGGCCATACGATTGGCGAGTTCCTGAACGGTGATCGCTTCGGGCACCACGACATCGCGGACCTGCTTGGGCTGCGCATCGCGTTGCATGCCCGACATGTGCGAGCGACGTTCTTTTTCCCGAGCACGCTTCAGTGCCGCCAAGGAACGCGCGCGTGCGCCCTCGTCATCATCCAGCGCACGGGTAACGGTTAGCTTACCGGACTGGCGACGATTATCGCCGGCCCGATCGCGGCTAGCTTTGTGCGGAGCCTTTTTGGCCTCTTCGCGCTCACGTTGTAGAGGTGTTGAAACCGGCGCTGTCGGCGCCGGACGCTTGGGCGATTCGACAGGTGTGAAGCGACGTGCGGGCGGCGGCGAAGCTGCGGTATTATTCTCTACAGGTTCGGGCACTGGCTCGACAGGCACAGGTTGCTCGGTAACAGGTGCCGGGGCGGGTGTCGCCTCGGCCTTGCGGCTTTCTTCAACACGACGGCGTTCATTTTCAGCAGCGCGGGCCCGCTCTTCCTGTTCGCGTCGATTGGCTTCTTCAGCCATACGAAGACGATCTTCCTCTGCCTCGCGCTGTAGACGCGCAACACGTTCCTGTGGAGTTTCACCACCAGGCGCGGGCTTACGCACAGGAGCAGCGACAGGCGGCGGCGGTGGCGGTGGGGGCGGTGGTGCTGCAACTTCGGGCTCGGGCGTATAACCCGGCTTACCGACAAGCTTTTTGCGCTTCACCTCGACCACCACCTTGTTGGTGCGGCCATGGCTGAAGGTCTGCTTCACCTCGCCCGACTCGATACGCGGCTTCAGACCCAGCGGCCTGCGCCCCAATGTCGGTTTGTTTTCGCCTTCTTCACTCATTTTCAGACCTTGCCTTCACTCTTTAACCGTCATTCGCAGTATCTGCGGCACGGTTCGCCGAAGCGTTGCCGCGCGCGTTACTGCATCCAATAAAATAAAGCCAGCGTTGCAGATGGTGGATTACCCGTTCTGCCGCTTTTGCATCGGTAATCGCCACGTGCACCGAATTTCCGCGTCCTAAAGCCGCCGACAACCGATCGCGATCGATCGGAAGCCGTAATCCTTTTCGACCACTGCCCTCTTCTTCCAATCCGACGCGCCAGCTTTGATCGCGCTTGCCGGCACCGTCTTCGCTTGCGTCCGATGCATGCAGCAACAGTGCAACTACCCCGCCGCGCGCCGCCGCATCGACCTTTTCGGCTCCAGACAGCAAATTACTCGCACGCGCTTCCAGACCAAGCCGATCAAGCGTCGCTTTTTCCAAGCCAGTCTCAATACGCGCGACCAAATCTTTGGGCAGCGTTAATTCGGATACCTTGAATGCGCGCTTAAGCAGGCCTGCAAGCTTTCCCTTGGCAAGAGCCGTCTCAAGTTCGTCTGCAGGCACGCCGATCCACGCGCCTCGACCGGGCGCTTTCCCGTGAATATCGGGTAGCACCGTGCCATCAGGGCTGAGCGCGAGCCGGATCAGCAGGCGTTGATCCGCCCGATCACCGGTCAAAATGCACCTTCTTACAGGGCTATTTGCGTCCTCATTGGGAGTTTTCCGCGGCAACGGCGTCCTCCTCTTGAGTTTCGGGTTCGTCATCGAACCAGTGCGCACGCGCAGCCATGATGATCTCGTTGCCCTGTTCCTCGTTCAGCCCATAGACCGCGAGAATGCCCGGCTTTTCTTCGGCACGATTGTTATTGCGACGGCTATTATCGCTGCGGCGCTGTTCACTGCGACCCTTCTGGATCAACTCGTCGGTTGCCAGATCGGCTAAATCGTCAAGCGTCTTGATACCGGCCTTACCCAAAGTGACCAGCATCGCTTCCGTCAGATGCGGCAATTCGGCCAGCGCATCCTCGACACCCAGTTCGCGGCGCTCGGTCCGGTTGGCCTCCTCCTTGCGCTCAAGCGCTTCGGAAGCACGGCTTTGCAGCTCTTCGGCCAGTTCTTCGTCCAGACCCTCAATCCCGGCGATTTCCTCGACCGCGACATAGGCAACTTCTTCAAGCTCGCTAAAGCCCTCGGCCACCAGCAACTGCGCCAGCGTCTCGTCGACATCCAGTTCCTGCTGGAACATTTCGGAGCGCTCGACAAATTCCTTCTGCCGCTTCTCACTCGATTCCGCCTCGGTCATGATGTCGATCGCGCGGCCGGTCAGCTGGCTGGCGAGACGGACATTCTGACCACGACGACCGATAGCGAGGCTCAGCTGATCATCGGGAACGACGACCTCGATCCGACCTTCTTCTTCATCGAGGACCACGCGGCTGACCGTTGCCGGCTGCAGCGCGTTGACGATAAAGGTCGCCGCATCTTCCGACCAGGGAATGATGTCGATCTTTTCGCCCTGCATTTCCTGCACGACGGCCTGAACGCGGCTGCCCTTCATGCCGACACAAGCGCCGACGGGGTCGATCGAGCTGTCATAGCTGATCACGCCGATCTTGGCACGGCTGCCCGGATCGCGCGCAGCGGCCTTGATCTCGATGATGCCGTCGTAGATTTCGGGTACTTCCTGCGCGAACAGTTTCTTCATGAAATCGGGATGCGCGCGGCTGAGCAAGATCTGCGGCCCGCGATTTTCGCGCACTACCTTCATGATCAGCGCACGAACGCGGTCGCCATTGCGGACGACTTCGCGCGGAATTTGCTGATCGCGGCGGATCACGCCTTCGGCGCGGCCCAAATCAACGACAACATGGCCGAACTCGACCGACTTGACGACGCCGGTGATGATTTCGCCAGCACGATCCTTGAATTCCTCGAACTGGCGCTCACGCTCCGCATCGCGAACCTTCTGGAAGATCACTTGCTTGGCCGATTGCGCATCGATACGGCCCAGATCGACCGGCGGCAGCGGATCGACGATGAAGTCGCCAACCTTCGCGCCCTTTTGCAGCTTTTCGGCCTGCTTCAGATCGACCTGCTTGAAATAATCGTCGACTTCCTCGACCACCTCGACGACACGCCACAGGCGAAGATCACCGGTCTGCGTATCGAGCTTGGCGCGAATATCGTTCTCGGCACCATAACGAGCCCGTGCCGCGCGCTGGATCGCTTCTTCAAGCGCCTCAACGACGATCGCCTTGTCGATCATCTTTTCGCTGGCAACCGCATTGGCAATCGCCAGCAGTTCGGCTTTATTCGCAGCTATGGGAGTTGCCATGGCTCAATCTTCCTGTTCGTTGTCGTGGAGTTCGTCGTCGATTTCGTCGGCCCCACCGCTATCGAGCGGCGCAGTCGACGCAATCAGCCGGTCTGTCAAGACCAGCTTGGCGGAATATATATTGGCAAAGGGCACGGCATGAACATTGCCCGTCTTGTCGGTAATGTTGATGACACCGTCATCGACACCGTCCAGATTGCCTCTGAAACGTTTCTGATCACCGATGGGCTGACTGACCTCGATCTTGGCCTCATGCCCAGCCCAGTCGCTGAAATCCTTTAGCCGGGTCAGCGGACGATCGATGCCGGGCGAGCTGACTTCAAGCCGGTACGCTTCTTCAATGGGATCAAGTTCGTCAAACTTGTCGGAGATCCGGTGCGAGAGAATTGCGCAATCATCGATGTTCAACTGTCGCGTATCGGGCCGTTCGGCCATTACCTGCAAGGTCGGTTCGTCCGAGCCATCACCACCGCGATCGAACCATGCCACGCGCACCAGATCGAAACCGAGCGCCTTGGCTTCGGGTGCAATAAGATCGGCAAGAACAGTCAGGTCGGGCATGTATTTCCAAAATTCATTTCGATAATGCGAAGGCCGAGTGCGCCGGCCCCTTGCGGCGCCAGCCCCTTCAGTGTCTCGCAATGTCGGGATGAGCGGCAAATAGGCTCAAGCTGAATGAATTGCAAGCCTCTTGCGCTTGAGCTTTGCAATTCACATCTGGGACAAGGATTTTGTTGAGGAGCCTCTAATGCTTAAGCCCAGCCTGATTGCCGCCACCAGCCTTTTCGCCATCGCTTGTAGCCCTGCTTCAGTCGATGCCAAACAGGAAGGCGGAGCTACCGGCGCCAAGCCTTTCCAGACGACGGTGGTTGCCGATTTCGACGAACCTTGGGCGATGACCTTCCTGCCAGGATCGAACCAAGCCTTAGTAACCGAGAAAAAGGGCAAGTTGATGCTATGGCAAGCTGATGGCCCTGTGGTTGAGGTAACGGGTACGCCCAAAGTCGATTATGGCGGCCAAGGCGGATTGGGCGATGTGATCCTGGCCCCCGATTTTGCGACCAGCGGAAATATCTATCTTAGCTGGGCAGAAGCTGGCGAAAAGGATACGCGCGGTGCGGTCGTTGGCATGGCAAAGCTTGACCGTAGCGGAAGCACGCCGACGCTGACCGGCCTGAAGACGATATGGAAACAAAACCCCAAGGTCACCGGGCGCGGCCATTATGGGCACCGCCTCGCCTTTTCACCCGACGGCAAATATCTGTTCATCGCCAGCGGCGAGCGCCAGAAATTTACACCCGCTCAGGATATGGACGGCAATCTGGGCAAGATCGTACGCCTGAACCCCGATGGCAGCATACCCAAGGACAACCCATTCTACGATGCGGCCAATCCGGTCCGGTCGGAAATCTGGTCGCTGGGGCATCGTAATCCGTTGGGTATCACGTTCGATGACAAGGGCCAGTTGTGGAACCAGGAAATGGGGCCGGAGGGCGGGGATGAGGTCAATCTGGTCAAGCGCGGTGCGAATTACGGTTATCCCAAGGCGTCCAACGGACGCAATTATGGAGCCGCCACCGACGACATGCCCGATCATAGACCTGGGGATGGCTTCGAAGCGCCTGCCGTTTATTGGGACCCCGCGATTTCGCCAGGTGGACTGATGTTTTACAACGGCACCCTGTTCCCGAACTGGAAAAACTCGCTGTTTATCGGCGGACTGGGTGCCGAGTCGCTGGTTCGTGTAACCGTCGATGGCACAACCGTTAAAAAAGCGGACGAATGGCCGATGGGCGCGCGCATCCGCGAGGTTGAACAGGGACCGGACGGTGCCGTCTGGTTACTGGAAGACGGCGCACGCGGTTCGCAGGGGCGGTTGCTGAAGCTGACACCTGCACGCTGAGTTTAGTATAACCGTCGCTCCTGCCCTTCGACTGCCTGCCAAGGCAGGCGCTCAGGATGAACTGACAAAGGTCAGGCAGGGGCGACGATATAGTCGAACATCGCTTTATCAGCCCGCCGGGTTGGTGCCCGTCAGATCGGCCAAAAACGCTCGCACCCGCTTTGCGTTCATACCCAGGTCGCTTACCCCCACCCGGCTGATCGAACGCATGTCGACGATGCTGCCTTTGGCATCCTCGGTAGGACGCACGCGAACGACGACATCGTCCTTGAAACGGAAAAAA
>JBOFLS010000182.1:0-15042 GCA_051657985.1 Sphingorhabdus sp.
TCGATTACGTCGAACGCTTCTATAACCCCATCCGGAGGCACTCGACCATCGGATACCGAAGCCCCATCGACTTCGAACACGAAGCCGGTGTAGCATGAATGAGCCTATCTCGGTGTCCATCAAAACCGGCAGCAGGCCAGTACGCATTCGGGCACCCTTAACTTCGATCTGCACTATGAGGACATGGTAGAGCTTATGAAAAATGACGGGCATAGTTCGCAGTCCTCCCACCAAAGCTTCAACCCAGCTGCGGTTTTCGGATTGTGCGCTTTAGGATATTATAAGATAATTTCCGGCGGCATGTTTGTCATGCTGATGATACTGCTTATTGGGATCTACTCGTACTGATTTCCGTGAAAATTTTCGGAAATTTTTCATACCCTATTTGAGACATCATTAATCCCCCCACCCCGTTGCAAAAAATCAAATCCCTCTTGGGGGGCGAGCGGGGAAAAGAATCCTTTTTTGCTATTGGCCTGTGCTACGTTTAGCACAGTAGTCGGTTGCTTAAGTCTCGATCCGATTGATTGAAGCAGGTACGGCGGTTTGCGGGCAGGGTGACTATTGTAGCGTGCGATTGGCAAAGGTGCGCCTTGCACGGCCTCAGAAAATGTGGGGGTTAGTGTGGGGGGATATTTTTAAGAGTAAATATTATATATATTTATCAAAACTTTGATCCAATAGTTCTATTCAAGCCCTAGCCAGTGCGACTTCAGGCTCAACAAACTTTAATTCCAAGCTTTCGGCAACCGCCTTGCTGGTCACACTGCCCTTGTGCACGTTGATCCCCGCAAGCAGCCCGCGTCCGATTTCGCTATGCGCATGAAGAGCTTCTAAGCCCTTGTCGGCGAGTGCCAGGCCATAGGGCAAAGTGGCGTTGTTGAGAGCGGCGGCGCTGGTCTGGGGGACCGCACCCGGCATGTTGGCTACGCAGTAATGGATGATCCCGTCGACCACATAAGTCGGCTCGGCATGCGTAGTGGGTTTCGAGGTTTCAAAGCAGCCGCCTTGATCGATCGCAACATCGACGAGCACCGACCCCGGCTTCATGCGGCTAAGCATCTGGCGCGTCACCAGTTTCGGTGCGCTCGCGCCGGGGATAAGGACGGCACCGATGACAGCATCGGCTACGCTAATTTCAGCATCGATGGTGTCGAGCGTTGAATAACGGGTGCGCACCCGGCCGTGAAACAGTTCATCCAATTGACGCAAACGGGGGATCGAGCGGTCAACGATCGTGACTTCGGCACCAAGGCCTACGGCCATACGCGCCGCATGGGTGCCAACCACGCCGCCGCCCAGCACGGTCACCCGGCCAGCGGGTACGCCGGGTACGCCACCTAACAGGATACCGGCACCACCTTCCGACCGGCGCATTGCCTCTCCCGCTGCTTCGATTGCCAAGCGGCCCGCCACTTCGCTCATGGGGGCAAGCAGGGGTAAGGTGCCCTTGTCATCAGTGACCGTTTCATAGGCGATTGCCGTGCATTTCGATTTGATGAGCCCCTTGGCCTGTTTCGGATCGGGGGCGAGGTGGAGGTAGGTAAACAGCAATTGCCCTTCGCGCAGTTGCACCCATTCGCTAGGCTGCGGTTCCTTTACCTTCACCACCATTTCGGCCTTGGCGAAGATCTCTCCCGCCGTCTTCACAATTTTAGCACCGGCTTTTTTATAGGCCTCGTCGCTTGCCATGATACCTGCGCCAGCACCCGATTGAACCATGACCTGATGCCCGCGAGACGCATATTCGCGCACTGCCGATGGGGTAAGGCCAACACGATATTCATGAACCTTGATTTCGCTGGGAACGCCGACAAGCATTTTCTTCTCCTCATAAAGATGCATATGTGGTTTATCATGAATTTTATGCCCATAATGCGCAAATCATCGACAGAAACCAGACCAAGCTGCGTAGATTGTGTGTCTGTTAATAAGGAAACGGAGAAATTATGCGTTTGGATCGGATAGATCAAAAGATATTGCGAATGCTTGTTGCCAATGGCTGTGCTACCCAACAGGAATTGGGTGAGGTTGCCGGACTATCGCCAAGCGCTGCCTATCGTCGTCAGAAAGCGCTGGAAGACAGGGGTGTCATTCGTGCCTATTGTGCGGATATCGATCTGAAACGATTGGGAATAGGGGCAACCGTAATGGTGACAATAACGCTGGACAGCCAGAGTGAGGAAGCAATGCGAACCTTTGAGGCGGCGGTCGGCGAAAGCCCTTCGATCATACGCGCGCATCTAATGAGCGGGCGCAACGATTATCTCCTGGTCGTCCGGACGGCATCGATCGAGGATTATGAACTCATCCACCGGCAGGAGATTGCGCGGTTGCCCAGGGTGGCGCGGATTGAAACGGCCTTTGCCCTTCGAGAGGTGGTGAACAGGACCGTCCCGCCCCGCCTGCTTGGAAATTGAACGTTTCGAACAGCACCAATTGGGGCGAATATAGAAGGCCTTGTGTTATGACGATAAGACCCGATCCTTAACTTTGACGATTTCTGATCTTCGTTTCGATAAAGTTTTCATTCAATTCAAACTTTGTTGCAAAAATACCACGTGGCATCGTCGGCTGCAGGCTTTTCAAAAATAACCGGAACATTCGCGTAAATCAGCAGTTGCCTGCCCCTTGAACCGGTTCGGCATTACAATGTCGGCTATCCACCAACCTCCATACGCCTCTCCCAAGCGTAATCCATAAGGATCATATATGCGTAAAATCCTCTCCCGTACGGCTTTGGCTCTTGCCGGCACCTTCATGGCAGGCACCGCTATGGCCCAAACCACGGATGTACCGCCTCCTCCGCCCGAAAGCACGGAAACACCCGACGATGTCGCCGCACCTGATGGAAGCGATGCTTTCGGTTTTGAGCCTTATTTTGGCGTTATGGGCGGTTATGCAAGTTACGACCGCAATACCTTACCTGAATCAGGCATTCCTGAAACCATTGATGGTCGCCGCCGCGAAGGCTGGCTGGTTGAGGGCGTCGTCGGTGCAAATATTCCACTTGGCGCATTCTTCGTCGGCGCCGAAGGTAATGTCGCCAAGGGTGTCGATGGCATTATAGATTGGCAATATGGCGTTGCCGGCCGTGTCGGTCTGCGTGCCGGTGAAACAGGCATGATCTACGGCAAGGCCGGTTACGAATGGGTGAACTTTACCGATGCGGCAACGGGTGGCCGCGATTATGGTGATGAAATCTATGGTCTCGGCTTTGAAGTCGGTCCGCGCGAAATTGGTTTGGGCGGTCTGACCGGTGAGTCCGGTGCGCGCATTCGTTTCGAAATCACCAGTCGCGATTTTGAAACTCTGCGTCCGATGGCAGGGTTCATGTTCCACTTCTAGTATTCGAATTCCTTCGAAGCTGACACGACAAAATAAGGGGACGGTGCATGATGCTCCGTCCCCTTTTCAAAAGAATAGGCACATTTACCCTATTAAAACATTTATGGATTAACCTCGACCGCTAATCTTGTTTCTTGGGGGTAGCGGGTGTGAACCATCCTTTGCAAAAGGCTTGGGCCGATGAAGCGGTCGAAAAAGATTATTTCCGCCGCATCGAGGCCATGATCCATAGCGGCGATCTTGATGCCGCAGCCGAAGTGTTGCTTGCCGATTTGGCGCTGCTCGACAGCCCGCTAGCCGAAATGTGCCGCAACCTGAGTGAGGACGCGGTCGACATTGCCGGCTGGGAGGAAATCGGCGACGCAATCGCGCAATATGAAGGCGACCCGATCACCGCCGTACACATCGTCATGTCGAACGAGGCCGATCTGGTGTTCGAGGATAAGGATCGCACGCATCAGCCCGATATAGAGGTGGTTTTCTATACCGATGAGCATCTGCCCTTTTCGACGCTTGGACGTGAAGAACTTTTGAACGAATCCTTACGCGGCGAGGAAGCCGAATGGTTCGGCCGCAGCGAAGATATGGAAGTCTATCTCGAAATCAATGGTCTCGGGCCGCTCAATACCGCGCTATTGCGCCACAAGCGCCAATATTATTTTCGCGATCAGATGCATGTCCTTGATGAGGTTAACGGCCTTGAGGCCGATACGGCGCCTTGGCTCTATGTGGAATTTTGCCTTGCGGCGCTGCTGCGCGCGGTTCGCTATCATCAGGCGGTAAAAGCGCTGGTTGAAGGCTATGGTCTGCGCGGCAATCTGCCTGTGATTGTCGGCATGCACAATATGCGGTTCAATCTGGGTTCGGTTTATATGGCGCGTTCGGCCAAGGTGGTTGAGATTGCCAAGACAGCCAAGCTTGCGGTTACAATCAAACGCAACATGGAAGAAATTCCCGAAGAGGTATCGGGCAGTGCTTTGCGTCAGCGGGTGCAAATTGAAGACGAGGTACCAAAGCCAGGATTTCTCCGTCGCCTATTCGGACGACGGTAGATTTTTTGTTTTCTTACGTTTGACCAGTTCTGACAACAGGGCCTGTTTCGACCGTATCCGCCATGCGTGCGCCACGCTTGCCCATCGGCTCATCGGGACCCTCGGTCGTATCATGCGCAGTTTGGCGTTCGAGTTCGGCGTTCAGTTCAGCACCGACAAGAATGATATAGGTTGAAACAAACAGCCACATCAAAAAGGTCACGACCGCCCCCAATGCGCCATAGGTTGCGCTGTAGCTGCTTATGTTGCTGACATACCAGCCGAATAGAGCGGTACCTGCAAAACAACCGAAGCTAGCGAAGAGCGCGCCGGGAATGAGCCATGACCATCTAGCATCGGATCGCGAAGGTCCATAACGGTATATTGTCGCTACCAGTGTGGAGATCAACAAGGCGACAACCAGCCAGGCGATGATTGAAATCACCTTTTCCAAAACGGTATTTTCAATCATAATATCCGACAATAGTGTAGTCGCGCTGATAGCAAGAATGGCGCATATTCCGGTGAATATCGCACCGAGCGCAAGTGCGACGGTTATCAGCGTCAACTTGATGAAACCCCGTTTTTCACGTTCGCCGTAAACTTGGTTCATTGCTGCAATCATCGAGGAACTGCCGCGTGTGGTTCCATAGATCGAGAGCAGCAACGCAAACAGCAATCCCATGCCGGTCTGCTGGCTGTCTTCCGATGTAATTGCCTTCAGCTGATCGGAAATGATCCCCGCTATGTCTTGTGGCAGGTTGGTTGCGATCAAAAGGATATGTTCTGCTACCTGTTGCCGATCGACGGCAAGGCCGTAGATGAGGACGATCGAAGCCAGCAACGGCACAAAAGCCAGGAAGATGTAGAACGCAACACCTGCGGCAACCACACTGAGGTTGTCGTCGTTCGTCTCGGTGTAGGTCCGGCGCAGGATGTTCCACCATCCGCGCGCAGGAATTTGCCAGAAATGGCGGGCATTTCCACCCAGTTTTATCGGCAAGTTTACTGTGTCTGCATTTGGCATGGTTCGACCGGTGTTGATGAGAATGAAAGGCAACCTGCCAGCCGCGTTCATGTTTCGCATCGACGCAAATTTTCATAGTCTGCGAATGGGGCTTGGATACATTATGATTTAGGCTGATTTATTGAATATCAAAGGCTTATGCATAGCGAGACGGTGTTGAAAATGTCGTAAAGCCGTATAAGCTTTGGGCTGATACAGGAACCTTAAGCCGGCTTGGAGGTTGATAACCGCGACAAAGTGATCATTTTTCAAAGACAGTTACATGAAGCAATACCGACGCATTGATCTGCGAAGGCTGCTACCTAGCGAGACGAAAATGCTAATTGCAAACGACAAAAGCGATAATGAACTCAAGGCCGATTTCGAAGCCTTTGTATCGGACAAGGCCTTTCCCTGCGTTGGTGCGAAATCCGCCTTGAATAAAGGGCAGATGCATTTCGTGATAGCCGACAGCATCACTTCTTCTTGGGACGATCTGCGTATCTGGCCGCATATCAGCGCACTTGCCAAAAGCTATCGGGCTGCACCCAAGCTGTTCCAGACATTGGTCGTCATTTTTCGCAATCGTGAAAGTTTGACCGAAAGGGATTTCGAACAGGCGATATGGGATCGCTTGCAATCGCTTTCGGATAAAGACGAGTGGTTGGGTCAACCAGTCGATCCTAGAGTAAGCACTGATCCGAACGATCCGCATTTCGCCGTCAGTTTCGGCGGTGAGGCGTTTTTTATCGTAGGGCTTCACCCCAATGCCAGCCGCCCGGCGCGCCGGTTCGATCATCCGGTAATGGTGTTCAACCTGCACGACCAATTCGAAATACTGCGTGCCGAAGGCCGATATGACCCGTTGCGCGAAACCATTCTCGATCGCGATGAAAAACTTGCCGGTTCGATCAATCCCATGCTGGCGCAACATGGCGAACAATCCGCAGCACGGCAGTATAGCGGGCGCGCAGTCGAGGATGGCTGGGTTTGCCCCTTTTCGCGCAAGAGTGGAATAATGCATGAAGCGGCATGAAATCGCGCCGCGTTCGGGGGTTGCGTTTTTATTGAACAAAGGCGATCTGCTAACCGTTATCGATCCGCGCGGCGAGCAGGTCGCCGATCTACTGGCCTATTCGGCCGATGACAAGCGCGAGGTCATCTCTTCGGGCCGTACACTCGATTACGCCTCGCGATTGTTTCTGACGACGGGCGATCCTCTTTATTCGAACCGCAGCAACGTGATGCTGACCATCGTTGAGGATGATGTGCGGCGGCACGATTTTTTGCTGACGCCCTGTTCGAAAGATACGTTCCGGATCATCTATAGGGATGAAAATCCGCACCGAGGCTGTTTTGGAAATTTGGCTGCGGCGCTTGAACCTTATGGCGTTCAACCGGATGATATTCCAATCGCCTTCAACTGTTTCATGCATGTCACGGTTGATGGAAACAGTGGTGAAATTGCGGTCAAGCCGCCGCTCAGTCGTGCAGGCGACAGGATCGTGTTCCGCGCTGAAATGGATTTGATCATCGGCCTGACCGCCTGTTCGGCGTTGCAATCGAACAACGGCTCATTCAAGCCGATCCATTATGCAATCGAACCAGCTTCATCGGATGCTTTAAATCGATAAGAGCGGGAACGTTCACGGGCAGGCGTCGTTGCAAATAGACCTGACATTTTGCGGGTAGATGCAACGAGGAACATAAAAATGGCTGTGAAATTTGCCGCTACTATGAATGCCGTCAACAAGGGGCTGGATGAGATGAAGCCCGCAAAGGGCGCTGATTTGATCGAGGATTGGGAAACCGCACTGGCCGATGTCGACGTATCGGGGGCAAAGGGGATTGCGAAGGACCTGGCGTCGCTTCGCAAGCAACTTGAAAAGCCCGAGCCCGACAGCGAACGCGTTGTTGCCCTATTGCACCGTTTAGGTCAGGCAACAACCAAGATCGCGGACAAAAGCGACAAGCAGTCCGATAAATTGAAGCAGTTGGGCGAAGCCTTGACCGAGGCGGGCGACGAAGACAATGACGAGGAAGAAGACACGCAAGCGGCTCAAGCCCCCAAGCGCCGCGGTGGACGGCCCGCCAAGAAAAAATAAGCGGCAATTCCAATATGCGATAGAGGCGGCGCGTTTGTGCCGCCTCTATCGTTTCAAAAATCTGATGACATAAGCTTGAACTCTATGGTCATCAGATCTCGCCTTTGGCCATCACGGATACTTTAAAAGCTAAGGCGTGCCGTCAATCGGAAATCGCGTCCCGCAAGCGGTACGAAATCTTTGGTGAAGGATGCAGCGCGCCGCGCGGTTACGTCGAAGATATTATTGGCAGAGGCGATCAACGCGATATTGCGATCGCGACCGAAAGGACGCCAGCTGAGCGAGGCGTTGACCAATGTAAAGCCGTCGGTCTCCGTTTCGAAGGTTGCATTGCGCCGTTGGTCGTCGGCCCATTCGACTTCGCCGCGCAGGTCAAGGCTGCCGCTTTGCAGTTCCACCCCGCCAAGCAAGCGTAAGGGAGGAATACGCGGCACGGGACCGCCATTGTTCGAAATGCTGGCACGAGTGTAGTCGGCAACGCCATCAAGGACGAGATCGAAGCCAGCAAGGTAACCGACGCGTGCCGACAGACTTGTTTCAAAGCCCCAGAAACGGGCGTCGTTTTGGAAATATTGGAAAACAGGCAGACCGTCTTCTTCTTCGCCTGTCGCATCTTCGTAGATAAAGCCATCGAACCAGTTGGCATAGAGCGTAGCACTGGCTTCAACCCGCGTACTGTCATAACGAGCGTACAGCTCGACATTCCAGGCCTTTTCGCTGCGCAATGTCGGATCGCCAATTTCAAAAGCCTGTGTTGCGATATGCGGGCCATCGGAAAACAGCTCTTCGGGCGCGGGGGCACGACCGGTGCGCGAACCGTTGATACCGATTTTAAAATCGCCCGCCAGATAGGCGGCACCCAGAGCGGCCGAAATGTTGTTGAACCGGCGTTCGATATTCAGACTCTGCGCTTCCTGACTTACCCGGTCGTATCGCAGCGCCGCTTCCAGCTGGATATTGCCCAGCTCGAATTCCTGCAATGTGAACAATCCCAATTGCCGTGTGCGGTTTGGCGGCACGAAGGCTTCGGCTCCGATTGCTTCGAAATCGCGGGTCAGATATTGGATTCCGGTAGCGCCGCGCCAGCCATCGCGGTTGGCCTGCACGGCTTCGAAGCGTGCTTCGATGCCATCGCTATTGAAAACGGTGCCGACCTCGTCGCCTTCAAATTCGGTATGAGTGTAATCGGCATAGCCCGCGCGGAAGGTCAGCTTTTCCAGGAAACCGCCACCTGTCTCGACCTCGCCCCGCAGATCGGCGCGATATTGTTTCAAACCAATGGTGACCGGACCTTCTTCCGCCTCTTCCTCACCGCCTTCCTCTTCACCACCATGGCCTACGCCGGGGCGGGCGGGGATGCCGTAATCGGTATCGTAGATGCTGAAAGAGACGCCCAGATTGCCCCCGTCGCCGATATAGGCTGCACCGACTCCGGCCGTCCATGTTTTGACCGCACTATTGGGTATCCGTCCGCGGTTGTTTGCTGCTTCCCGGAGTTCCTCCGCTTCCTCAAGCTCACCTTCTGCTTCTTCCTCATCTGCCAGATCAAGGACCGAAGCACGCAACTCGGGAGAAAGCTGAAAACCCGGGATACGAAGATCATCGCTTTTCCGGTAGCTGCCATCAACGTGCAAAACAAACTGGCTCGCTATCGGCACGTCGACAGAAGCCCCGCCCGACCATTCATCAGCCGCGCTGGCGTAACCACCCAGCAGATCGATATGCGCCGGTTTTTCAGGCACCGCGCGCGGGATGCGCTTGTCGATCGCGTTGACAGCACCCCCTACAGCCTGACCGCCAAACAAAAGAACCGCCGGGCCGCGCAGCACCTCGATCCGTTCGGTCGTTAGCGTCTCGATCGTTACTGCATGATCCGCAGAGGTATTCGATACATCGATATTGCCGATACCATCCGTCAATACTGTAATGCGATTGCCCTGGAACCCGCGCAATACGGGGCGAGACGCGCCGGGGGTGAAGCTCGTTGCCGAAATGCCGGGCAGCGAAGTCAGCGTGTCGCCGATCTGCCCGCGCGACTGCTTCGCCAGTTCTTCACCCGACAGGGCGGAAGTGCCAGCCAAAAGATCGAGACGTTCAAAATAGGGGGCCGTAACGACGATCTGACCCGTGCGGTGGAAATCATCTTCTTCTGCCTCCTGTTCTTCAACTTCCTGCGTGAAAGCCGGGGTGGAGAGGGTTGCCAATGCTATAGCAATTGCAGCGGCGCCGCGATGGGAGAGGGTTTTTTTCATAATTCCTGCCTGAACCTTTTTGCTTCGTCGCACCTGCTAGATAAAATGTTACAGTATAACAATACCCATTTTTTCGGCTTCGACCAAAAGCGTTTCGATTGCGACGAATGACACAAGTTTGCAATTTACCGTATAAGTGCAGCGTCGCTTGCGCGCGAAGGGATAGACAACTATCGGGGGCACATGAAATCGATAGGATCGACGTTGGATTTGATCGGCAACACGCCGCTGGTGCTACTCAAGGGCGCAAGTGCTGAAACCGGCTGCCAAATCTATGGAAAATGCGAATTTGGCAATCCCGGTGCTTCGGTAAAGGATCGCGCCGCGCTTTTCATCATTCGCGATGCCGAAGAGCAGGGTATTTTGAAGCCCGGGGGGGTAATCGTCGAGGGGACGGCCGGAAATACCGGTATCGGATTGGCGCTGGTGGGCAATGCCCTGGGTTACAAAACGATCATCGTCATGCCCGAAACGCAGAGCCAGGAAAAAAAGGATACCTTGCGTGCACTTGGTGCGGAACTTGTCCTTGTACCTGCAGCGCCCTTTTCAAACCCTGGCCATTTCGTCCACACTTCGCGGCGCATCGCCGAGGAAACCGATAACGCGATCTGGGCGAACCAGTTCGACAATATCGCCAATCGCCGCGCGCATATCGAAACCACCGCGGAAGAGATATGGGCACAGATGGACGGTCGCATCGACGGCTTTACCTGCGCGGCGGGTACGGGCGGGACGATTGCCGGGGTCGGAATGGGGCTGAAGGCTAAGGACGCGAACGTGACGATCGCACTCAGCGATCCGCACGGGGCCGCGCTTTATAACTATTACGCCTGTGGAGAGTTACGCGCCGAAGGCAATTCGGTTGCAGAAGGGATCGGGCAGGGCCGGATCACGGCTAATCTCGATGGTGCGCCGATCGATACGCAATTTCAGATTTCTGATGAGGAGGGGCTGGTGTGGGTAAGGCAACTGCTAGCCGAAGAGGGACTTTGTCTCGGCTTGTCGTCGGGCATCAATGTGGCAGGTGCTGTGGCGCTGGCGAAGCGATTGGGGCCGGGCAGACGGGTAGCCACGATCCTTTGCGATACCGGCTTTCGTTACCTTTCGACGCTTTACAATCCCACATGGATGCAATCGAAAGGATTGCCGCCAATGCCATGGCAACTGGACAATTGATAGCTTTAGGTTGTATCGACATTCAGCTCAGGCCGTGGGGAGAATAGTAGTTTTTCGTGACCCGGAGCGCAGCGTACTTCAGGTACGTGAGCACCGGAAGTACGGAAAAGTGCCATTTGCAGACTGGCATCAGCTGAATGTCGATACAACCTAGGGTCTGGACCCTAGGATCAGGACCTATTAAATGCATGTTCGAGGTTTGAGGCCATTTTGCTTGGGGTTAGGAGGAAAGCCGTGGGAATATGTGAGTATCTCAAGGCTTTTTAACGACGCCATGGGCAAAATGGGTCAAAGCCATTTTGAAACCTCGAAGGCGCATTTAATAGGTTCTGACCCTAGCCTCATCTTGATGATAAGGAGAGATTATGCCACGATCCCATGAGTCGGCAGTCCAGCGTATCCAAGTCGGGGTATTGGGGCTGCTGGCCGTTTTGCTTTTCGTGTACATTGCCAATCTGATCGTCGATCGGGTGGTGCCTTCGCAGGCCGCCACGCCTGATCCCAGCCGTCCCGTCCAGGCGCAGACCGATGCGCCCAAAGACGAACCTTTGGCCGAGCTTGGCGTTACGCCCGTGGTGGAGGATGCTCAAAAAACTGCACCAACGCCTGAACCGAACGCGCAGCCGCAGCCCTGAGCGCGCTTAAAAGCTTATGTCTCATCGAAAATCCATTTTTTGGATCGCCGCGCTATGCGCGCTTTTGATCCTGGTAACGCTGGTCTGGGTTGTCCGCTCCGCCGAGCAAGCGGACATACCGCAACGCCGCCTGGCGATCCTGTCGAGCATTGCTCTGCAATATGGCGAAGGCGATCTGGGATCAGTGGTAAAAGGCAAAGCAAGTCCTGATCCGCTGATCGAACGCCTTGCGCAATCGGGTACGCCTGTCTTTGTTGATAGTATAGCGGAACTGCAGGCAGCCAAGCCCGATGTCGCGATCCTGATCCAGCCTCGGGCATTGTCTCCCGATGAACTGGTACGGCTCGACAACTGGGTGCGGGCAGGGGGGCGGTTGCTGCTTTTCGCCGATCCCGCGCTGCAATGGCCGAGCGAGCTGCCCTTCGGTGACCCGCAGCGTCCCTTATTTACATCGATGCTATCGCCGATTTTAGCGCATTGGGGCCTGGAACTGGCATTGCCGGTCGATGAAGGCGAGCCGACGTTGGAATTGAATCACAAAGGCCAGAATCTCCAATTCGCTTCCCCTGGGAACTGGGTTGCGCTTTCCGATCGAAAGAAAAGGACGGGCAATTGTCGTATAGATATATCCGGTTTCCTTGCGGAATGCTGGCCCGGTAAAGGCCAGGCTATTCTGATAGCCGATGCAGACATGCTGCATTCCGATTTCTGGCGCTCAGGATTGGGTAGGGCAGATAGTAACGATACAGTAAAATGGGTTGCCCACCTGATCGATGCCCTGTCCAAGGGAGAGCGTATTATTGGCAAGCGGGGATAAAGAAGGGATTTTATGGACAATTGCGATCTTCAAAAAGAGCACTGGTTATATTTCAAAGTCTTAGATTATTATGACGCACCTATTCTGCCGAGCCGGTATAATAAAGGGACAAGCTGTGGATAAATAAATAATATTGCAAAACAACAATTTAACTGCATAGCAATAATCTTTCCCATAAAATCCCTCTTTTCACCCATGAAATCCCCTGTTATGCCCAATGCATTCCGGGGTGGAATCCAACAATTGCGTTCATTCGAGCGTTAGTGCGTGAGGCTGCTGCTTTTGCGCAGGGGGCGGATTTTACCCGAGATTAGTTAGGGGTTTTCGGGAAACGTGTCCGCATTCGTTGTCTATGCCGGTTCCGGGTTGTCGATGATCGACGCCAAAGGGCGTGTGACGATCCCTGCGGAACTGCGTGATACGGTTTCGGAAAGCTCGGGCGAAAACATGGTTTGTCTGTCCCGCCATCCCAATCTGCCCTGCCTGATCGGCTATGGTCGCACCGAGCGGCAGAAATTGCGTGCTGACATTGAAACGCAGTGGCAGGCCGCTGTCCAGCGTGGTGGCGAATTCGACCGCGAAACGGCGGGTGTCGTCGCTTCCTCGATTTTCGAAACCGCATTCGAAGCCAGCGGTCGTTTCGTTATGCAGCCGATGCTGCGCCATTTCGGCAAGCTCGGCGACAAGGCTTTTTTCTTCGGCGCGACCACGCATTTCATGCTCTGGAACCCCGATATATTCATGACCTCGGCCCCGCCTGCCTTCGCGCATGTCCGCGAAGAGCTGGAATATTGGCTGAGCGAAAAGGGAGGGCGCGGCAAATGACGCAGCCTTCCTGTCATATTCCAGTGTTACTGGATGAAGTAATTCACGCTCTGGCCATCACCCCAGGTTCAGACGTTGTGGATGGCACCTTTGGTGCAGGTGGTTACAGCCGGGCTATCCTGGCTGCGGGTGCGCGCGTTCATGCTTTCGACTGCGATCCTGATACGCTTGCAGCAGGTGCCGACCTTGCAGGCCGGAGTGGAGGCGCCCTGCGCTTCTACTCCGCCTGCTTTTCTGAAATGGACAAGAGGCTGGCCGAGGCGGGTGTCGACAAGGTCGATGCCGTAGTGCTTGATATCGGCGTTTCCTCGATGCAGCTCGATCAGGCCGAACGTGGCTTTTCCTTCCAGAAGGAAGGGCCGCTCGATATGCGGATGAGCCAGTCGGGGGGAAGTGCCGCCGATTTCGTCAACGGCGCTGACGAAGCCGAGATTGCCAATGTCATTTATCTTTATGGCGAAGAACCCAAATCGCGTCGCATCGCCCGTGCAATCGTTGCGGCTCGACCAATCGATACGACCACAAAATTGGCTGATATCGTGCGCAAGGCATTGGGCCACCGTCCCGGCGCGCCGAAGGACCCATCGACGCGCACCTTTCAGGCGCTGCGCATCCACATCAATCGTGAGCTTGACGAGCTGACCGCAGGACTCGAGGCGGCTGAGCGCATCCTGAAACCTGGCGGGCGGCTGGTGGTCGTCAGCTTTCACAGTCTGGAAGACCGGATCGTCAAGCAGTTCCTGCGGGAACGCAGCGGTTCGACCGCCTCGGGTTCGCGGCATATGCCGGTAATGCAGGCCGCCAAAGCCGCCAGCTTCGAAAAACCGGCCAAGGCTGTGCGCCCCGGTGCCAAAGAGTTGGCAATCAACCCGCGCGCACGGTCTTCGACGTTGCGTTCAGCAATTCGTACGATGGCCCCTGCTTGGAACGAGCAGGAGATGGCGGCATGACGTTGGCAATGAAACGGCTGAAGAATATCGGCTGGCTTGCGCTCGTCTTCATGGTGGCGGTACTCCTCTATCCCTTGTCGCTGAATGTGGCGACGCTGCACAGCGATCTGAGCCGGATCGATCGCGAGATCCTGGATACCAAGCAGGAGATCAACTTCCTTCAGGCCGAAATCCGCACACGTGCAAGCGTTGCTCAGCTGGAGGAATGGAATCAGCTGCTTTATGGTTACGAACCGCCGCGCGCCGAGCAGTTTATCGATGGCGAGCGTGGTCTTGCCAGCCTTGGCGGTGCCGCCGAGGGCGTAAAGCCGGTGCTGGTTGCCGTCGATGCGCCTGCCGGTGAAGTGGGCGGGGCAGGGGCGGTTGCCTCGGTCGATATGGAAGACAGTAATGACGAAACGGTCATTGTAAAGAAAGCAAAGCCGGAAAATGAAGTGCCCCGGGTCGCCATAGTCGAAAAACTGAAACCCAAAACCGAGGCTAAATCCAAGCCAAAAGCTGAAGAACCCAAAAAAGCCAAAGCCGAAACGCGGACGGAGCGGCTTGCAAGAATGGATGAAAAGCTGCTGTCCGACAATCTGATGCAAGAAATTCAGAAAAAATCGGAGAAGGAGCGGAAGAAAAAATGACCACCTTCGTCGTACGCCCGCAAAGCCGCCATGCGATCAATGCGACGAGGGTTCATGCCGCGATAGCCTTTTGGCGGCTTTTGGTATTGGTCGGCCTGTTTGGCATCTTCATGCTGCTGATCCTGGGGCGGCTAGCGACGCTTGCGATTTTTGAAGGGACGCGTGCTTTTGGCGCGACACCCAGCGAGTTCGTGCCCGAACGCGGCGATATCGTCGATCGCAACGGCGCCCCGCTTGCCCGCACGATTCAGGGTTATGCGATCTGGGT
>JBOFLS010000183.1:0-15699 GCA_051657985.1 Sphingorhabdus sp.
GTGACGCGGCGTGAAACAAATGGCTGGAAATGGCCGTTGTTCATGGTGGGGTATCTGTTTGCACTTGCTTATGTCGCAGCGGGGCTTACCTACTGGGCGGCGGTAAGTTTCGGCCTTGGCTGAGGATAAACAGTTTCAATAGTGAGGATAATATGGCGGGCAGCGTCAACAAGGTAATTTTGGTCGGCAACCTGGGCGCGGACCCCGAAGTGAAGAGTTTCCAGAATGGCGGGCGCATCGCCAATTTGCGGATAGCGACCTCTGAAGACTGGAAAGACAAACAGACCGGCGAAAAGAAGGAACGCACCGAATGGCACCAGGTCGTGCTGCAGTCGGACGGTCTGGTCGGCGTGGCCGAACGCTATCTGCGCAAAGGCCAGAAGGTTTATATCGAAGGCCAGCTGCGCACGCGCAAATGGCAGGATCAATCGGGCAACGATCGCTATACAACCGAGATTTCGGTCGCCGGTTTCGATGGCAAGCTGGTAATGCTCGATCGTGCCGGCGGCGGTGAGGGTGGCGGCTCTGGCGGAGGCTGGAGCGGCGGTTCATCATCCGGCGGCAGCGGTGGCGGTCAGTCGGGTGGCAGCAACTGGCAGGGCGGCTCATCGGGCTTTGGCGGGGGCGGGTATAGCGACGATCTCGACGATGATGTGCCGTTCTGATTGGGGTTGATACAAGTGAAACCGTAGCCCTGAGCCTGTCGGGGCCGAAGGCGGTGCGAAGCACCAACGGCGATTCTCGGTTAGGCGTGCTTCGACAAGCCCAGCACTACGGTTAAACCTGGACCAGCATAGTCTCTAACACTCGTTAACCCATTTTAGTCGTGTTTTGGCGACCATGCTTGTGAACCATAGCGCTCAACCCTAATTTGTTCTTTACCCGGCAAATAGGGCAGCATGAAATTCCATGCGCCCCAGGGATCAAAGCATCGTTACCGCCTCGCAGCGGCAGCCTTTGCCATGACCGCCAGTCTGTGTCCGGCCTCTGCCTGGGCGCTGACCGTGCCGGCACCGCCTGCGCAAGCAGTCGCCGAGGCGTGCCCGGTTGCGCAACCAGCGGCCATGGTTGCCGCTCCGCTATCGAAAACCGAGGCAATACTGGGCGGGACGCGCAGCAAGCTTGAAGAAATGCGTGCGCAGCAGGCTGCCGCTTCTGCTGCCGCGCTGGATCAGACGGCGATGCTTGCGCCTTCCGCAGGTCCGGCTGCTCCTATCCCGGCACCGTGTGCCGTGCCGCTATTGGCGGCCATGCCGGTTTTTGCCGCCCAATCGCAGTTGCAGCCCGCGCCGATGCTTTCTCCTGTGGACGTCAGCAAGCCCGATGTCTTCGGCAGCGTCGCCTTGGCCATCGGCCGCACGCCGCTCGATTCCAAGTGGAAACGTGCGCAGGCTGCATCGATCGGCGGCCGTGGCGGCCCGTGGCGCGGCCTGATCGGCGAGGCGCGCGGGCTTGAACAAGCCGGCAAGATCGAACTGGTCAACCGCTGGGTCAATGCCCGCATCGGCTTTGCCGATGATAGCGCCCGTTTCAAGGTGGCCGATCGCTGGGCGACCGCGTCGGAAACGCTGCGGGCAGGCCGTGGCGATTGCGAGGATTATGCGATCGCCAAGATGAAGCTGCTCGAGGCCGCGGGCGTTGCGCGTGGCGACATGTTCCTCGTTATCGCCAAGGATCTGGTACGCCGCGCCGACCACGCCTTGCTGGTGGTACGCAGCGGCGACCGGCTGGTCGTGCTCGACAACAATACCGACCGCATCGTCGATGCCGCCGCAATCCAGGATTATCGCCCCGTGATGAGCTATTCGGCGGGCAAGGCTTGGATTCATGGCTATGCGACGGCACCTGAAACTGTGCCGGCCCCCATCCGCATCGCTGCCATTGGCGGCTAAAGCGTCATAGGCAAAATCAGACCAACATCACGTTTCGTTCGCCTCGAGCGAAGACGAGAGGCCTCACAGTCGCGCGCTATCGGTGGGTGTCTCGTCTTCGCTCGACACGAACGGTAATGGATAAGATTTAGCACATCGAACACGAGGCATCATTCACCGCTCGCGCAACGCCTCAGACCGCGCCTTTATCAGCGGTTTGAGCAAATAGCTCAATATACTCTTGCGACCGGTGATCACCTCGACATCGCAGATCATGCCGGGGCTGATCGGCAGGCGTTTATTTGCCGACAGCAAATAGGACTTGTCCGTCTCTACGACGACCGTGAAATAGGCCTCCTTCGTGACTTCGTCATAAATGCTGTCGGCGGAGACCTGAACCACGCGACCCGATAGGCCTCCATAAATCGAAAAATCATAAGCGGTTACTTTGACATTTGCCCGGTCGCCCACCTTGATGAAGGCGATGTCGCTGGGCGAAACGCGCGCCTCGACCAGCAGCTTTTCGCCCACGGGCACGACCTGCATGATCTTTTCGCCCGCCTGCACGAAGCCGCCCACGGTAGTTACTTGCACATCATTGACCACGCCATCGACGGGGGAGCGGATTTCGGCGCGGTTGACCCGGCCGGCCGCACCTTTCAGCGACTGCTCGTTGACCGCCATCTTGGTCGTTAGCTGGCTGCGTTCATTCAGCGCCTCCTGCCGGAACTGGAACCCGGCTTCGGATGCCTGCGCCTGCGCCTCCGAGATCGAGGCCTGCGCGCGCGAGGTGGCCTGTTGCGCCGCGGCCAAGCGGCCCTGAATGTCGGCGACTTCGCGCTGCGCCGTCAACAGCTCGGTCTGCGGTACGATCGACTTGGCGGCGAGCGGGGCGAGCATGTTCACCTGGTTCTGCGCAAGGCCAAGGCTTTGCCGCAGGCTGGCAACGGTCGCCTGCGCCTCGGCATAGTCGCGGCGGCGCTGTTCTACCGCTGAACCGAGCGCCGAGATGCGGCTGCGCAGCGCGGCGGCGCGGACCGATGCCAAAGCCGCCTCTTGCCGGCATTCTTCGGGAACGCTGCCGTCGGGATTGGGCGGGCAGTTGCCCCCCGTGCCGCCTTCGCGCGAAAGCCGCGCGGCACGGGCGGCGAGCGAGCGGTTTTCGGCGGCAATCTGTCCCAGTTGCGAGGAGGATTCGGTATCGTCGAGCCGAACCAGCAGCTGGCCCTTGCGCACCCGCTGTCCCGAGCGGACCAGTATGTCGTCAATTGTAGATGGCTCTGCCGCCTGTACCAGCTGCACCTTGCTCGAAGGGATCACGCGGCCCTGGCCGCGCGTTACCTCATCGACCTGTGCAAGGCTCGCCCAGATCAGGAAGATCAGGAAACCGGCGCTGGCAGCGACGATGATCTGATGCGCACCGCTCTGGCTGCGGTACCAATCGAAAAACGCTCTCATTCGGCCCCCGCTGCTGGTTGGGCTGGCTCCGCGCCTCCGCTCGACTGGCGCAAGGCGATGGCGGCGGATGCGCCGCGCGTTTCCTTGGGGTTCGGGATTGTGAGCGTCCAGCCCCTGCTGATATCGAGCCTGCCGCCAACATCATTTGCCGCCGCGCGCATCGGCACCAGTTCAGGCACCAGCTTCTCGCGCGCCAATGCTTCGGTCTGCTGGTCGACGGTCAGCTGTTCGGCGGCGACCGCGGCATCGGTGGGCAGTGCGGCTAGATTGGGGGTGAAGGCCGGGATGCCTTCGACGCCCGAATAGCTGTCGGTGAAAGCCGCCGGCATGCCCCATTTGCCCGGCCAGCGGTAGAAGATGTGTGCGCCCAGTTGCGAAATCTTGGTCAGTTTGGGGGCCCAATAGGGTGAGACATAATTGGCGTGGTAATGCGTCGCCTGGCCCACCGAACGTTCGACATAACCGCTCAACGCATCGTGCGCGACGGCCTCTGCGGCGGCCCAGGCGGCAGCCGAAGGCTTGCGGTTGAGCGATCCGTCGCAGGTGAAGCTGAACTGGCAGACGCGCTTGTTCGATCCCTGATAGACCACGCCGCAGACCGAATTGGGGAAGGCGGGGTGGCGCACGCGGTTGAGCACGACCTGCGCCACCGCACGGCGACCGGCCAGCGGCTCATACGCGGCCTCATAATAGACCGCCTGCGTCATGCATTGCAGCGCGGTGAGGCCGGCCCCTGTGAAGACATCGCGCACCGCAAAAGGCTGGGCGGCAAGGATCGCTGCATCGGAAAAGGGCAAAGCGGCATTCTGTGCCAATGCATCTTCGCCCGACAGTTCGGGCTTGGCCAGCGCGTCTTCGGTGATCGAAAGCAGCGCCTTGCGCTCCTTTTCCGACATGGCCGGAACTGCGGCTTGTACGGGCTCGCCCAGGCCGACCATTGACCAAAGCCGCGATATATCGGTGTCGCGCATGTTGATCGCGAGCAGGGCAAGCGCGCCCAACAGCGCGAAGAAGATCAGCGCCGGGCGGGCAGAGCGCGTCGTTATTGCCGTATCGATTGTGGTTGCGTGCATCGTCATTCTCCCGCCAGGCCAGCCTTGGCAAGTATCTGATCCCGCGGCCCGTCGGCGATGATGCGACCCTGGTCGATCACGATAAGGCGATCGACGATGCTGAGCATGGCGTTGCGGTGGGTGGAAATGATGACCGTCTGATCCGGCGTTATCGCCTTGGCCAGCCGGTCGATGAAAAGGCGCTCGGTCTGTGTGTCCATGGCGCCTGTGGGTTCGTCTAGGAACAACAGCTTGCACGGCTCGACCAGTGCACGGGCGAGCACCATGAAGCTGCGCTGGCCCCCCGAAAGCCGCGATCCGCGCTCGCCGATGTGCAGGTCGAAACCGGCGGCATCGCGGCCGATAAAGCCATCCGCGCCCGAGGCTGCGACCGCCGCCAGCAGGCGATCCTCATCCAGTTCGCGCGCGCCGAGCAGCAGGTTTTCGCGCACCGTGCCGCTGAACAGCTCGGCATCCTGCCCAACGAAACGCAGCGCCGCGCGCAGTTCGTGCGGGTGGTGCTGGCGGCTGTCGAGCCCGTCGATGCGGTAGCTGCCTTCGCTGGGTTCGTAGAGTCCGCAGATCAGCCGCCCGAGCGTCGATTTGCCTGAGGCAACGCGCCCGATCAGGCCGATGCGTTCGCCGGGCTGGATCTTCAGGCTGATGTCGGAAAGCGATTCCTTGCCAGCCTGCGGATAGGCGAAACTGACATGGTCGAGCTCGACAAGGCCCTTGGCGATTTCCGGGACGACCGAACGGCTGCCCTTTTCGCGCTCGTCGCCCTGCTCCATCATCGTCTGCAGGCTGGCAAGCGTGGTAAAGGCCTGCCGCCCGCGCGTCATCAGGAAGGCCAGCTGGCCCACGGGTGCAAGCGAACGCCCGGCGAGCATCACGATCGCGATGATCCCACCCATTGAGATCGAGCCCGAATTGAACAGGTAAAACCCACCGATGACCAGCGCGACATTGGTCGCCTGCTGGCAAAAGGCGGCGAGGTTGACCGCGGTTGCCGTCAGGTTGCGCAGGCGTTCCTGTGTTTGTGCGCTGGCGGCGGCATAGCGTTGCCAGCGGCCGAGCATGCGGCCCTCGGCGCGGCAGGCCTTCAGCGTTTCGATACCGCCGATCGATTCGATCAGCGCCGATTGCTGCAGGCTCGAATCCGCCTGCGCGTCCTGCGCCGCCTGCCCCATCGATTTCTGCAGCAGGAAGCCCGCGCCTGCCATGATCGCCATCGCGACAATCGGGATCATCGCCAGCCATCCGGCGAGCACCGCGATCAGCGCCACGAAAACGAAGAGGAACAGGATGTCGACGATCAATACGACAGTGGTCGAAGCGAAAAAGTCGCGCACCATTTCATAGTCGGTCACCCGTCGCGCCAGCGCACCGGTGCTGCCCTTGCGTTCGGACATGGGCAGGTTAAGCACTTTCTCGAAAAGCCGCTGCGATAGCCTTGCGTCGAGCGACCGGCCCAGTTCATCGACCAGTCGCGTTCGCGCTAGCCGCAGCCCGAATTCGACCGAGATCGCGATCAGCACGCCAAAGGCGAGCACCCACAGGCTGGTGGCCGACTTGTTCGGAATGATCCGGTCATAGACGTTCATGGTGAACAGCGGCAATGCAAAGGCGAGCAGGTTGATCACCAGGGCAGCAAGCATCACATAGAGGAAGGATTTGCGGACCTTCCAGACCTCGTGCCAGAACCAGTGGTTGCGCCGCGCCGCCTCCCACGGACGCTCGCCCTCGCGATCACGGCCGGGATCGGGATCGACGATCAGCGCTTGCCCGGCATAGACGCTTTCGAGCGCGCTGCGGCTGACCCAGACACGGTCGGTTCGCCCCGGCAGCTGCACTTCGCAATCCTTGCCGTTCACACCGTGCAGCACCAGCGCCTTGCCCGCTCCTGCAAAGAGGATCGCCGGCAGGTCGCGGTCGCGCCAGCCGCGCAGGCGACGGGCGGTTGCTTGCCCGCGCAGCCCGATCCGGTCGAGCGCGTTTTCCGCCTGGTGGAAAGGCAGCAGCCCCGCTTCGTCAAGCGCGAGCCCGGCGCGGATCGAGGCAGGCGATGACGGGCGCTCATATTGCGCCGCCAGCGAGCCGATACAGGCCAGCAACTCGTCGCCCTGCGGCGAGGCGGTATGCCACTCTTCCAACGTCAAACTTCTACTCCTGCAGATTTTCGAGCGTCATCACATCGAGTAGAACCGTGGCTCAGGGCTAAGGTGGAATATCGGCCTGATGTCATTGCAATCTAAATCTTTAAATATGTATCAAAACCCTGCTACCAGTTCAGTTTGAATAACGCCGGTAATCGGTCTCAGCAGGTGGCGTCGGCCCAACCTTGAAGCGTTCCCGCGCATCGGCCTTGGCATCGGGGCGTGAGGCTATGCCCATTGCCTGCAACAGCTCGTTCTCGGCTGCCAGCACCTTATATTCGGCGAAGCTCGTTGCGAACCGAGCGGTTTCGGCACGGACCTGCACATTGTAGCGCGTGTTTTGTGCATCGAGCACGTCGAGCAGCGATCGTCTGCCGACATTGAACTGCTCGCGATAGGAAAGCAGCAAATCATCCGACACGCGAGCCTGTTGGTCGAGTTCGCCGACGAGCTTGCCTTGGCTGCTCCAAGCGTTCCAGGCGATGCGGGCGTCTTCCTCGGATTCGCGCGTCACTTGATGCAGGCGGAAACGCGCCTCGCTCGCGCGGCGCAGCATCTCTTGCAATTTGGCGCGATTGATGCCGCCATCGAAGATCAGCCAGCGGGCGACGATACGGGCCTGCAGATCGTTGGTCTGACCGCGGAAGCCGTCAATATCATCGCCAATGCGGGCATTGCCCTCGACTGAAAACGTTGGCCCCAGATCGGCCTTAGCCTTGCCGACGACGGCATGCGCCGCATCGAGATCCGCCTGCGCCTCGCGCACCTTGGGACTCTGCATACGAACCTTTTCGATCGCCTCGGACAGCGTCGCGGGCAGATTGCCCTTCAGCGACGGCGGCATGGTGGCGGCATTTTCAATTTCCAGCCCGGTCAGCGTCCGAAAGGCGATGCCGGTGTCGATCATGTCCTGTTCGGCTTCGGTCAATCGGGCCTTGGCCGCTTGCAACCGTTCTTCGGCCTGTTGCTGATCGGCAATGCTGATGGATCCCTTGGTCACGCCTTCCCGCAAATCATTCACCAGATTGTTGTGAAAAGTGACATTGTCCTGCGACGCCGCAACGATCCGCTGCTGTAACATATAATCGAGATACTGGCGCGACACCTGCAACGCGATGAACTGCGAGCGTTCCTTGATGCGATAGGCAGCACCATCGGTGCGCGACGCCTGACGTTTCAGTTCATTCGCGCGGTTGCCTGAATCGAACAGCACCTGTTCAACGCGGACGCCGCCTTCGATCGGGAACAGCTCGTTGTCGGATATGCCAAGCGCACGGCGGGTGGGATTTTCAAGTCGACGGATCCCCGCCGACCCCTCGACGCTGATCCGCGGCAAGAACAGACCTTGTGCCTGTTCGCGTTCGAACTCGATCGCCTCCTTATTCATTGCTGCTTGGTTGATTTCGGGATTGCTTTCCAGCGCGGTTTCAACCGCCGATTTCAAATCGACGCTTTGCGCATGCGCCGCGCCCGATAACAGCATGAGCAGCGCCGTCGGGAGGGCTGTCAGCAATCTGGACTTTACGCTTTTCTTCATGATCTCACTCCCAATCAATTGCCGCGATCTTGCGCGATTATTTCGACGCGACGGTTCGCCGGTTCCCGGACGCCGTCGGCGGTATCCACCTTTAATTGACCTTCGCCCTTGGCACTGATTTCCAAGTCGCTGCGTGCGACGCCCAGTTGTTCAAGCGTGGCTGCGACTTTTGCAGCACGACGCATAGAGAGCGCGCTGTTATAGCCGTCGCTGCCAGATCGGTCGGCATGGCCTGTGACCGTCAGCCTGCCCCAGCCGCAATTGCGCCGGTTTTCGGCCATGGCCGCAAGACTGGTTTCGGCTTCACCTGCGGGCGTATCGACATTCCAGTCGAAGAAAATCTCGGTCACGCGCGATGCGGAGCATGCAGGTTGCGGCAGGGGCGGGGGTGGCATGACGGGCGGGCGCGCAGGGCGCGGACCCGGGTTCATACGGGTATGAAAGGCATCGCATCGGTCGATGCTTTCCTGATCTTTGGTTCCCGATTTGGAATAGCCGATGGCAATGCCGCACCACACCTTGGTTTCAGATGCCCAAAGGAACTTGCTGTCATCTGCACGCACGATATCCCTGTCTTGCGTCATCGCTAGGGCAGCGTTGTAACGTGTATCCAATTCCTGGCGCAGCTCTGAAATCCCGAGATCGTTTAACGGCGAACGTGCACTTGCCTGGGCATAGGCAGCCGCATTCGGAAACATGGTTAACGCTGTTAGCGTAACGACTAGAAGCTTGCTTTTCATATTGTTGCCCCCTGTTTGCTTGTAAGTAAGTTGGATTGCGGCTTCAGCTTTGCTGGCCTGAGGCTGCGGCAATCTCCATATGTGCAATAGTGAAAGGATCGCCTGCATCGCGCCCGATAATGGCACCAGACGGATTGAAAGCGTCCATATCACCAAATTGCAAGGCCAGCGTATCGCCCAACAACGGTAGCTGATCTGCCGGTCCCGCCAGCGCAGTTAGCACGGCGTCGACGTTTGCTATGCCGGTCGCACCGCCGGTAAGGGCGTCGGCAACAACTCCCTCCAGCGCAGAGTGAAACTCCTGACCGGCGATCAATCCGTGCAAGGCTGTATCGACGGGCGATCCTATTGCGAAGCCGGGACGAACAAGGGGAGCCTGATCGATTTCGGTCGGGGCCAGCAGACCAGTGATCAGGTCGCCATATTCTTCTTCAAGGAAACCGAAATCGTCTTGGCCCATGTCTTCAACATGGTGGGACTTCACATAAGTTGATGCAGCAGGCGGGATCCCGTTGTCGATCCACTGATCCGTGCCGAAGCCGTCGAACGGCATATCGTTTTCGGCTATTTGCAAGGCTTCACCGATATTGCCGGCATTCCCGTCCAAGACATTTGCAATGTCGACAGTGTTGATAACGGTCTGCCCGGCAGACGGGCTTTCGTCTGTTGTCGCTGCGATCAATCCCGCTGCGACCATCGATGCGGCGATGCCGTTGATGCCGGAAATCGGGCTTCGGGTCTCGTTTTCATTGGCAGCGACGGGCATGAGGCCGTTCGGGCTCTCCTCGGTCAACGCCATTCTGCCGCTACTGAATGCCCGCGCCGCAGAGGCTGTAGCATCGACAAAGACGTTCAATACCGATGTCGAAGTGGTATCGCCATCGCGATCTGTCGCATTTATGTTGAATGCAAGATCGATGTCCGACGGTAGGATCGTACGGCTGATGTCCAGAGAGGTGAAGCGTACGCCATTGCCGTTGCCGCCGATACCTTCAACCAAAACACGGTTGAATTCCGACATTATGGGATCGATAGTCGTAAACGCGCCGGTAACGTTCAGCCCTGCATGAACGACCTCCGATGTGCCCAGAACATCGTTGAATACCGTTACCCTGATCGTGAGCGAGCCGTTGATATTGTCGTTCCGCAAAACGACCGAACTGACAAAATCGGGATTGGTCAATGCAGGCTGGTCGCCGACCTGACCAGGATCGTGGAATTCGATCGTAAAACTTTCGCCATTGCCGACGAACTGGTTGGCAACGCCGAAACCTTGTGTCGATGAATTGATACCGCTGCCGCTGCCGGTAAATTCGACGCGACCATTGGGGGTTTCGACAAAGGGGGATGGGCCGCCTGCCGAAAGACCCAATAGCGAGATCGTCTCGGTGGTTGCCGCCTGCGGAGTAACCAGCGTGAAGGCATAGGTGCCGTTGCTGTTCACCTGCAGTGTGAAGACGGTAATCGGTGGATTGCCGCCCGCGCCGTCAGGATCGGTGGTGGCGGTAAGCAAGGCGCCACTGGCGTTTTGCACCGTTGTATAGCTGATTCCCGGCAGGCTCGGTCCTGTAATGCCGAAGGAACCATGCCCGTCCGCGCCTTCGCTATAGATAAAGGTGCCGTTGCCTACGACGTTCGTACCGTTAATCACCGTTACCCCATTGAACGCCCCCAACACGCCGGTGTCGTCCAGGAAGGTGATTGCATTGCCGATGCTGGCTATGGCGATATTGGTATCGCCGTCGCCATCGGTGACCGTTGCAGTCAAAGTGATCAGCCCAGCCGACGCCAGCTGAACCGGTTGGTTAGGGCCTGTATCCGGCGAATGGCTTACAGCGCGCACCTGATCAAGTGTCGCCACGCCTGCGCCGTCGACGCTGACAGTGAAGGCAATCGACCCGCCTGCCGCCGTCCCTGCATTGGTGCCCGTGCGACCGACGACCGTGCCAGCCTCGAGGAACAGGAAAATCGGGTTGCCGGTTGCAATATCGAACACACCCGATGCGGCTCCCTGAATGCTGACCCCAAGCTGGAAATTGCCAACGCTGCCTGCGCCATCGGCACCGTAAGATGGCGTAAACAGACTGGCAAGATTGGCGGTGTCGTTGATTGCAAGCGCGGTCTCGTCGACCGTAAGATCGCCATTGGCCGCGATCCCGGCCGTAAGTGTCGGACCATCGTCTTCGAATACCAGACGGGTGCCAATCTGGACGGTTGCACTGTCGCTGTCGCCATCGCGGTCGGTCGCGGTCGCGGTCAGCAGAATTGCGCCGGAGGCCAGGCTGACAGGATCATCATGCGCCGTGCTCGGCCCGCCATCGACATTGTGGGCAACCGCGCGCTGCTGATCGAGCGTCAGTTCACCCGTTGCGGTATCGGCTGTCAGGATGAAAACTACCGGTCCGCCCGATCCTGCACGACCAGTGACGATATTGCCAGCAAGCGACAGGACGACAGTCTGGCCGGTTTCGGTATCGACCAGCCCGCTGGCGATGCCGGTATCGACTGAAACCGTATAGGCCGTGCTGCCCGCTCCATCGGCGCCATAGGCGACGCCAAAAATACCCGCAAAACTGATTGGCCCGGCATTGGAAGCGAGAGTCGTTTCATCGACTGTCAGCATCGGCACCGCGCCTGTTGCCGTTACGCTTGGGCCATCATCCTCAAACTGCAGGTTCTGGCCAATATTGATGCTTGCCGTCGCACTGTCGCCGTCGCGATCGGTGACGGTTGCAACCAGGCGGATCAGATTATCAGCGCCTAGCGTTGCAGCGCTTGCGCCTGATTCATCCGGGTCGGTGGTGTCGTCATGCCTGACGGCGCGCACCTGATCCAGCGAGACATTGCCGGCGGCATCAACCGCAACGGTAAAGACAAGCTGCCCCGTTGCAGCAGTTCGGCCTTCGACGATTGTGCCATTAAGCACCAGATTGACCGCCTCACCGGTCGCTACATCAATCAATCCGCTTGGGCCGGCGTCTGCGCCAAGGGCATAGGCGATGCTGTTTGAAGCCGCCATGCCATCAGCGCCAAAGGCCGTGGCAAACACACCGGCAAAGCTCGCGGTCGCATCAACGGCAAGTACCGTCTCGTCTACGACAAGAATTGGTTGTGCATTGACAGCCGTGACGCTCGGTATGTCGTCCGATATATTTATATTGATCATCCCCATCACGCCGTCGCCATCCATATCGGTTGCAACGACGCCGACCGAGCCGATATCGACTAGATCGTCGAGGTTGGTGATCGGGTGACTGCTATAATTGTCGTTAAGCGTTGCTGTTACCGTTGCGGCATTGCCTGCGACCGACAAGGTCAGTGTCAGAATGGGGTTTGCACCGTTCGATCCTATGATCGTCGTGCCATCCACACGCACCCAGTCCAGGCCACCGCCTAGAGTAGCCAGATCGGTTGAGAAAAGGATCGAGGCGATCGCATCCGATCCCGGCGTGAAGATTATGGTGTCGGCGGCAAAGTCGGGCCCTGCAGGTGTCCTGCCATCGGCCAGATTCTGATCGTCCAATACCAGCGTCACAGGCGGGCCAGCGGTCGGGCCGGCTCCATCAAGGACGAATATCGGCTGTAAAGCGCTTACCGTGTCGCCATCGCCGTCTGTCAGGATATAGCTAAAGCTGGCATCGGTGCCCGAGGCTGCGTTCAAGTTCGCATTGGGATCAAATGTCCAGTCTCCATTCGCCTGGAATGCATAGCTACCCTGGGCATTGGAATGGTTCGTCACGCCAACCGCAGAAACCGCGACTGTCACGCCTGCCACCGAAACGGAAGTGACGCGCCCGCCGTCTGCCCCACTGGAGTCGTTGGCCAGGACATTGCCGGATAATATCATTGCGCTGTCTTCGACTATCTGCAGCGGCGCTTCGACCGTTGCCGTCGGTGTATCGTCATCCAGGTTGATCACGATCGAGCCGGGGGCAGCGTCGCCATCGACATCGGTGACGATATAGTTGAGCGTGAAGGTGCCTTCATTTTCCTCACCGCCCGCCGGATGATCGATCCTTGCCAACTGGGTGACGGTATAGATGCCCGTGCCGCCGTCGACCGTAATGGTCAGCACATGCGTTGCACCTTGGAAAACATGGAGCAGCCCTGGGCCGAGTAGGGCTGCGGTCAGCCCCAGCGTTGAGCTGTAGGTTTGCATTGTCCATGACAGTGCCCCGTCCCCGCCCGTTCCTGAAAGCGTGCCGACAATATTGACCGCATCGGGATCGTCGCCGATGCCATCGGGATTGCCGCCCATCAGCGCATCGTCATCCAGCAGCACGGTTGCGTTGGGTCCGACAACCGGCGCCGCATCAAGGATCGTGATCGTCAATGTCGATGTCGATATATCCCCATCGGCATCGGTGATGCTGTAAGTGAACACATCGCTAACATTGCCTGGCGAACCGCTGTCGCGAGTATAGCTGTAGCTGCCATCGGCGTTGAGAGTCAGCACGCCATATTGGCCTGGGGTCGTTCCCCCCACGGTTCCGGCAGCCGTGCCTGTTACGTTCGTTACGACCGCACCGTCGGCTCCGATGGTGTCGGCGCCGCCATCGCCTTCTATGTCGGTAACGACATTTCCCGTAGCCGCTGCGCTGCTGCCGCCCGGGATCGTATCGCTATCTGCGATAGCCATGGGAATATCGTCGATGATACGCACTTCGATCGTATCACTGTCCGTCGATCCGTCGGTATCGGTGACTTCGATATCGAAGAATTCGGCCAGGAAATTCTGCCCGTCGGCGCTGGGATGCGCGGTGTTGTCGGTCAATACATAGCTGTAGCCGATGACGATACTGGTCGCACTGCCATCAACCGGGGCGGAAATCGAGGTGATGGCGAACACGCCATGAGCCGTCGTGAAGCTTTGGCCAATCGCAACATCGCCGCCTTCGATCTTGATCGAAGCGATGCCGTCTTGCCCTTCGACGGTGAAGATGCCGGTTTTTGTGAGGGCCGGCGTGTTTGGCGAGGAGCCGTCGAACAAATCGTCTTCATCGACTATGAGCTCCGGTCCTTCGACATTCAAGCGGCCGATGACAATCGGATCGTCCGATCCATTGATGATAATCGTCAATGCGGTTTCACGAATGTCGCCATCGCCATCGGTGATCGTGTAATGAAAGACCTCTGTCAGGCTATCGTCGCTATCGAGCCCCTGTATCGCCGGATCGAAATTATTCAGCGTATAGCTGTAGCTGCCATCAGCCTTAAGCACCAGTTCGCCATAGGCCCCGCTCAAGCCCGTACCGACCGAGCCGGCTGTTGCGCCAAAGCGAACCCCCGTCACGGAAGCACCGTCAGCCCCCGGCGTGTCGGCTACCCCGTCGGTGCTGTTTGCATCGAAACCGCCCGCGCCGGTCAGCACATTGCCGTCGGCCTGTGGGTTACCCTCTTCGTCGACGAAATTGTCTTCGGCTACCGAGTCGGTATCGGGGCGTGCGGTTGGCATGTCATCAACAATGTCGATTACCAGCGTTCCGGAGGTGCTGTCGCCATCCTGATCGGTCACGACCACGGCAAAATCGTCGGACATGCCATCGCCCGATGTGTTGGTGATCAGCGTATAACTATAGCCGATTACGCCATCGGCGATGCTTGTGATCGTCAGCGTGCCGAAGCTGCCGTTAAAGAGCTGGCCGACGGCGGCCACGGCAACGCCATCTATTGTCACCGTTGCAGGGCCATCGGGTGCGGCATAGGCAATTGTTCCGGTCGTCGTTTCGTCGTTCGACGCGGCGTTCGATCCTGTTGGCAGGCCTGCCTCAGCAACCTGCGTTCCCGCCTCGCCATTTACCGGAAGATCAAGACCGGTGGGGCTGTCGGCAATGGAGATCGTCAATGTCGCCGTTGAGATATCGCCGTCGCCGTCGCGGATCGTGTAGCTGAAGATGTCGGAGACGCCGCCCGGCGTGCCGGCATTACGGACATAGCTGTAGCTACCATCGGTGTTCAGCGTGAGAATGCCATATTGACCCATCGTTGGGCCGCCCACGACTCCCGCACCTGTGCCGGAAACCGCCGAGACAACCACGCCATCGGCGCCTTGTGTGTCGGCCCCGCCGTCACCTTCGGCATCAGAAACGACATTGCCGGTTGCCGGGCCATATTGGCCGGCAGCAACGCTGTCGGTATCGGCAACCGCGGTCGGTGCATCGTCGGCGATCGTGATCACGAGCGTGTCGGTAGCAACATCGCCATCGCTATCGATCAGCGCGACAGTGAAAGTGTCGATAGCCGCATCCCCCGATGTATTGTCGCTCAGGGTGTAGACATAGCTATATGCCGAATCGCTGCGGTTTACGATCAGCGTGCCGCTGGCCCCCGTTACGCTGCCCCCATCGCTGACATCGATACCGTTTACGAAGAGCGAGCCAACACCATCATTGCCGATGGTCATATTGAACATGCCGCTGGCGATTTCGCTGTTCGAGGCGGCATCCGAACCAGCCGGTTCGCTACCGCGCGCGGGTAGGCCCGCTTCGTTGACATCGCTATCGCCTTCGATTGCGATCCGCGGGACCGAATCGGTCAGTAGAGCGATCGTTGCCGTTGCGGTCGAGGTGTCCCCGTCGCCATCGGTAATCCGGTACTGAAAGGTAACGAGGCCTTCTTCCCCCGGCGCGGGCATGTAGGTGAAGGTTCCATCGTTGTTGTAGACGATCGATCCGGCACCGCTTAGCGAGCCGGCAATCAAGGCAACGCCGCTAGTCAGGCTTACGCCATCCGCGCCCGGTACGTCGTTAGCGATGACATTGATGGTGACGGGTGCATTTTCGGCTGTCTGAGTGACGCTGTCATCGTGCGCAGTTGGTGTGTCGTCGACGATCGTGATGGTGAACGGCTCGGTATCGGTGTCGCCGTCGGTATCGGTAACAGTGA
>JBOFLS010000184.1:0-11513 GCA_051657985.1 Sphingorhabdus sp.
GATCATCATGTTTGGTGCGTTCGAACTAGGCAATTATTTCTACAGCCAGCATGTCGTCACAAAAGCCGTCCGTGATGGCGCGCGCTTTGCCTCACGCTCCCTGCCGATTGATGTCGATTGTACGGCATTGCCTGCAGGCATTGTCGATTCAACCAAAGCGATAACCAGGACAGGTCAGATCAGCGGCGGAACTGTACGTCTGGCCAACTGGACTAGCGATGCAACAATCACGATCACACCCTTGCCAAATACCAGCGGCAGCTATGTGAATAACGGCATCTATAAAGGACAGACCAGCGGAATTTGCGTAATCAGAGTTACAGCGAATGTTACCTATACATCCTTGTTTCAGACCCTCGGCCTATCAGGCGGCGACAGTCTGGTCCTCAATGCCAGTTCCGAGGCACCGGTTGTGGGTATATGAAGCGCCTGCGTGCCTTTATAGCCGATACGGCAGCAGGGCCTGCGGCCGAATTTGCGCTTGTTCTTCCGCTGGCAATCATCTTCCTGTTTGGCATTATCGATGTCGGTCGGCTGATGTGGACGTGGAACCGTGCCGAAAAGGCGACGCAAATGGGCGTGCGTCATGCGATAGTCACCGACCATGTCGTCCCAGACATTGCCAACCAGAATTTCGTGGGGGTATCAGGGTTAACGCAAGGCGATCGCATAGGCGCTGACAAATATGGCGTGACGACCTGTCAAAAACCTGCCGCCAGCGTCACCTGCGGGTGCGCGGGAACGTGCCCCTGGGGTGCGACACCTACGGCCGCATCAGCGCCTTTCACGGCGATATTCAATCGGATGAATGCGGTGATGCCCGAATTGACTGCCGACAAGATCGAAGTGCTTTATCAACCTTCAGGGCTTGGTTTTGCGGGGGATCCCAATGGGGCGGATATCGCACCGATTGTTACCGTAAAGCTTAAAAACCTGACCTTCACCCCTTTTTTGCTTCAGCTTTTCGGCGGCGTAATCACCCTGCCCGATTTTCGTGCATCGCTTACGCTTGAAGACGGTGCGGGCACTACCTCCAATTAGGACATTATCATGGGCGTTTCGGAAAATATTGCATTCACTTCGGAGGACTGGGTTTTGGACCTGAAATCGCGTACCGTTTTGCTGGTCCTTTCCGAAGCCGAGATGGCAAGCGCGCATATTGGCGATACGGCGATCGGGCAGGCGCAGGTGTTGCTGGCGACGATGGCAGCGGATGCAGCGGTCGATCGGGTTCAGCTTGATGCGGCGGCAATGCTGGTTCTGGAAATCCGGCCCGATCTGCCCGCTTCGCTCAGCCGATTGACGCAGATCCGGGCTTCGCATCCCGACCTGCCCATCGTCGCCGCGATCCGCGACGCCAATGTCGTGTTGGTACGGATGTTGTTGAAACAGGGCGTACGCGATGTCGTTGCCTTGCCTATGGCCCATAGCGAGTTGGCAGCGATCATTGCGGAAACCTGCTCCGTTATCGATAGCCAGAATGCAAGCATGATGGCGCAGGGTCAGCTGGTTTCCGTACTCAAAAGCATCGGCGGCGTGGGCGCCACCACGGTTGCGACGCATCTTGCGGGCGAACTGGCGGCGCAGGGTAAGGGACGCGGCGTATGCCTGATCGACCTCGATCTGCAATTCGGCAATGCCGGGGCCTATCTGGGCCTGTCTTCGCAACTGTCGATCGCCGATCTGATCGCGGCGGGGGCCAGAATCGATCGCGAACTTCTGCGCTCGGTGGTGTCGACAAGCGATAACGGCTTGCACGTCATTGCAGCACCGATGGATATCATGCCGCTAGAGTCGGCCAGTTCCGAACAGATGCTGCGCATTATCGAGCTCGCCCGCGAGGAATATGATCATGTCATCCTCGATCTACCGACCAACTGGACGAACTGGACGCTGTCGCTGGTGGCGCTGTCCGACATCGTCTTCCTTGTCGCAGAACTATCGGTCGCAAGCCTGCGCCAGGCCAAACGTCAGCTGCAACTGCTTAGCAATCAGGATATCGGATCGGAAAAGGTGCAGGTGGTTGCCAATCGCGTCGAAAAACGCATGTTCCGGACGATCAACCTCGATGATGCTTCGCAGGCATTGGGGCATCGGATCGAATACAGCATCAACAACGATTATCCACTGGTGCGTTCGGCGCACGATCAAGGCGTGCTGATCAATGCCATCCGTTCGAAAAGCAAGATCGGCGTCGATATCGCCAATATGCTGCCGTTATTGAACCGGCAGGCGGACGCCTGAACATGTGGCAGATCCGTAAAGCCGATGCTCTTGATATCAGCGGTACGGCTTCACCGGCTGCGGTGAAGCTAGCGGAAGCGCGGGGTAGCGATACCGACTATATAGACCTGAAGGTTGAGCTGCACCGTCGCCTGATCGACCTGATCAATCTGTCGGCGCTGGAAAAGATGACACGCCCGCAGATCGAAACCGAAATCGGCGAGCTGGTGCATGAACAATTGGCACAGCAGAAACATGCGCTGAATCATGAGGAGCGCAAGCAGCTTGTCGCCGATATTCTCGACGAACTGCTGGGCCTCGGCCCTCTGGAACCCTTGTTGCAGGATGGCAGCATCACCGACATATTGGTAAACGGTCCCGATGTGGTGTTCGTCGAGCGTAAGGGTATGCTCGAACGAGTCGAGACGCGTTTCAAGGATGAACGCCATTTGCTGCGCATCATCCAGAAAATCGTCGGTGCGGTTGGGCGGCGGGTCGATGAAAGCTCACCCTTTGTCGATGCCCGGCTGCCGGATGGATCGCGTGTCAACGCGATCGTACCGCCGCTGGCTGTCGATGGCTCGCTGTTGTCGATCCGCAAATTTGCCAAGATCCCGATCAATATGAAAAAACTGAACGATCTGGGCAGCGTGCCTCCGCAAATTGCCGAAGTCTTGCGCGGGATCGTAAAGGCACGGCGCAACGTGCTGATTTCGGGCGGTACCGGCTCGGGCAAGACCACATTGCTCAACGCCATGTCCGCCTATATCGACGAGCGTGAGCGTATTGTGACGATCGAAGATTCAGCCGAGTTGCAACTGCAGCAAAGCCATGTCGCCAGGCTTGAGACACGGCCTGCCAATATAGAGGGCAAGGGCGAAATCAATCAGCGCGATCTTGTAAAGAATGCGTTGCGGATGCGGCCCGACCGCATCATCCTGGGCGAGGTGCGCGCAGGTGAAGCCTTCGACATGCTACAGGCGATGAACACCGGGCATGACGGATCGATGACGACGGTCCATGCCAATACCGCGCGCGATGCGCTATCGCGTATCGAGCAGATGATCGGAATGAGCGGAATCGATATCTCTCCGCGTTCGGCCCGTGCGCAGATCGCCTCTGCATTGAACGTCGTTGTGCAGATCGGTCGTCTGTCTGATGGCCGCCGCCGTCTTCTCAGCCTGTCGGAAATCGTCGGGATGGAGGGCGAGACGATCACGATGCAGGAAATCTTCCGCTTCCGCATGCAGGGGCGCGACGAAAACGACATGGTGATCGGCCATTTCGAGGCGACGGGTATCCGGCCCAAGCTAATGGACGATTTGGCAGCGCATGGCATCTCGCTCGATAATGAGCTGTTCCGCCCGGACAGGAAGATCGGCGAATGAATCCGACTATCCTCAAAACCTTTGTATTGATCGCGGTTTTCGCTGCCGTTTTCCTGATTTCCGAAAGGTTGATCGCAACGCTGCGCCAACGTGGCAAGGGTTCGCGCGCGATCAACAAAAGGCTGAAGATGATCGAAGGCGGTCTCGATCGGGAGATTGTCAGTTCGCGTCTCAGAAAATCCGCACCCGGTACCTTTGCCAATGCCTCAGGTATCGTCGGTCGTCTCGGGCGCTCGGTGGAAAGGGCGGCAATCGCCTCCGGATTGCCGATGGCACCCAATCAGATCATGATTGGGATGGCCATGGCAACTGCAGCAGTCAGCGGCGTTATTCTGCTGGGTGCAGGTATCGCCGGCTATTCGATTGGGCTTGGTACGATTCAGTTGGCGGTTGTCCTCGGCCTGTGCTTCGGCAGCGGTATTCCGATAATGATCCTTTCGCGTATGGCCGAGAAACGCCGCAAAAAGATGCAGGAGCAATTTCCGGTTGCGCTTGATATCTTTGTGCGCGGGCTTCGCTCGGGACATCCGATCGGCTCCGCGCTCGATCTGCTTACCAAGGAAATGGAGGACCCGCTGGGTTCGGAATTCGGACTGGTCGTCGATGAAGTCGCTTACGGTGCCGACCTTCGCGATGCCTTGCAGAATATGGCCGACCGCTGGGGTATCGACGATATTCAGATGTTCGTCGTGTCCTTGTCGGTACAAAATGAAACCGGCGGAAATCTGGCGGAAATCCTCTCCAACCTGTCGAATGTGATCCGTGAAAGACACAGTATGTATATGAAGGTTCGCGCGCTCAGTTCCGAAGGCCGGATGACCGCCGTAATTCTAACGGCCCTTCCGGTATTGGCGTTGAGTGCGCTGTTCCTGACCAATCCCGCCTTTTACATCGATATCGCGCAGGATCCGATTTTCCCGATCGGTTTCATCTCGCTTATCGTTTTATACATCATCGGCTTTATCACCATCCGCCGCATGATTGATCTGAAAGTTTAGGATGCTTGATAATCTTGCCTTTTCGACGACGACGCGGATTGCGCTGCTGGTGCTGATCTTCCTGCTCGTCGTTGTGCTTGTAATGCTAGCGTCGAACTATTTTTTCAACCGTTCGGCGGTGCGTGGCCGGCTGGGGGAACTCGGCGCGGGGCAGCGAGGGCCGAGCCAGGGGGCGAGCCTGCGCCGCGATCGGATTGCAGGCAACTGGGCGAAGCTGACCGAACGTATCGAAAAAGCGGGCATTTCGCTGGTCGACACACAAGGCGACAAGCTGCGGAATGCACTGATGGCAGCAGGCTATAGCTCGCCTGCCGCGCCCAAGATATTTACCTTCATTCGGCTGGTATCGATTTTCGTCTTTCCGGCGTTGCTGCTGTTGATGGCTTATAGCAGCGGCGCTGTGATCTCACCGGTCAAGCTCTACATTTTCGGCGTGATATTGGCCCTTTTCGGGCTTTATATGCCTAATCTTTTCATTACCGCCAAGGCCGACCGGCGGCGTGAAGCAATCGTCAATGGCTTTCCCGACTCGCTCGATCTGACACTCGTATGCGTCGAGGCGGGGCTAGGTATGGAGGCTGCGTTTGATCGTGTAGGTCGCGAAATGGTGCATTCACACCCCCTGATTGCCGAGCTTCTCTCCACCGTGACGCTGGAACTGCGTGCCGGAGCCTCGCGTGAACAGGCCTTGCGCAAAATGGCCGACCGCGCGCATGTCGATGAAATCCGCTCATTTGCGACGCTGCTCATCCAGTCGGATAAGCTGGGATCAAGCGTGGGCGAGACCTTGCGCGTTTATGCCAATGAAATGCGCGAAAAGCGAAGGTTACGGGCAGAGGAAAAAGCCCACCGCCTGCCGGTGCTGTTGTCCATTCCGCTTGTCACCTGCATGCTGCCTGTAATGATCGGCGTGCTGATGTTGCCAGCGGCGATCCGGGTCATTCGCGATCTGGTCCCCGCGATGTCGGGTGGGGGGGGGTAAGACGCCATGCGAAGGGGGAGATTATTGCTGGTTCTGGGGCTCTCGGGCGTAGTCGCTGGATGCTCCATGATACAGCCGCGCGCGGAACTCAATATCCGCGCGATAGATGGCGAGAGCCTGTCGAAACTTCAAGACAATCCGCTGGCAAGAGGCAAGGCGCATCTGGCGCTGGGGCAGAATGCGCTTGCCATTTCCGATTTTCGCGCTGCCCTGCGCAGCACACCCGATAGCGCAACTGCATATAACGGTTTGGGCATCGCCTATGATCGCATCGGCCGCAGGGATCTTGCCCAGCTTTATTTTGAGCTGGCCGTCGCCAATGCCCCTTCGGATCTCAAATTCAGCGGCAATCTTGCGCGGTTCCTGGAAGCATCCGGCAAGCCGCAAATGGCACAAGGCCTGGTAGCGCCTGTTGCAATTGCCGATACGGCGCAACTTGCCGAACAAGAGGTCTGGGGCAAGCCAGATGGCCGAGCGGCCGTTCCTCCAATTGCCCTGCAGGCGGATAGGGTTTCCGCCCTTACAGCTTCTTCATCGAAAACATTGGCGACAGAGATTGCGGCTTCTGGCGATAGCGTAAGGCACGCGTCCGTTGTGCCATCCATTCGCAAATGGGACGCACCACGTCCGGCCCGGGGGCGACATGCGGTCTTCCAGGCAGCCGCTCCCATTCCGATCGGCGCTGCATCAATCGATCGCCAATCCCTGCCCGGCAAGCCTTTACCGGTTTCTCCCCCGAAACATCCGCCTGCCGATGCCCCGCCATCGCCCGTGGCGCTGCCCACCCGTGAAACAACGCGCCTCGAACGTGTCTCATTGGGCGAAGTAAGACTCGTCACACAGTCTCCCGCCGGGTTACCTCGATTTGCCAAGGTTCGGGATTTTGCCAGTTTTGAAGACAGGCTGGCAAGCTGGCTGCCGGATGCGATCGCGATCGAACGGCGTACCGACGATGCTGTTCGGGCACAGGGTCTCGCGTTGCAGCGCGCCGTCGCAAGAGCCAAGTTGGAACTTGCGGTTTATGAAAGCGGCCTTGATCCTTCCGGCAAGGTAGAACGCAAACAATTCACCTACGCCTTTTTCGACGGCGACGATCTGGTCGAAACATCTTTGGCGCTGCTATGACATTACGGGGGTGGCTTTTTACATGCATAGGCGCATCGCTGCTCGCAAGCGCGGGAGCTGCGCAAGCCGATCCGGCCGGAACAATCGATGCGGAAACCAGCAAAGCGCAGATGCTGATGGTCGAACAGGCGCTTTCGGCAGGCCGGATAACACAGGCCGAAGCCATGCTCGGCTGGCTGCGCCCGCGTCTTGCGGACGATTATGATACCCGTTTCAATCTAGCGCTTGCCGAATATCATCTGACGCGAGGCAATGTTGCGGCGGCCCAAACCGCCTTGTCCGCCGTCGATAAGGAGAAGGCCGACCTTTGTCGCTTTTTCGGCATATCGGGCTGGATCGCCTTTCGCGCACGGGATTGGAACCGTGCGATCGACGATCTAGCGACGTCGATCGATGCCTGTCCTGGCGATCCCGGTCGGTGGAATCTGCTCGGCCAAGCATTGGCGCGCAAAGGCGAATATACAGCCAGCATAGAGGCTTACGATGCTGCGATCGCCTTGGAATGGCACCCGGCTATTTTGAACAACCGGGGATTGGCGCTGGCCTATTCGGGTGCGTTGGAGGCGGCGATAGGCGATTTCGGTCAAGCAACCGCATTGGCACCGGCAAATGCGGAAATTGCCGAAAATCTTGCCTTTGTCCGCGCGCTGGCAGGGATGGCTTTCGTAAAACCCGCCAGCATGCTTGAAGCGCATTCGCTTGCAAGCGCCGGCGATGGCGCAGTTGCCGCACGGCAGAATGCAACCGCTACCTCCTATTATGCGCGCGCGGTGCTTGCCTATGACCGTTTCGACGCCGGACTCTGGCAACGCGCTTTGGGAAGCGGTCAAAGGGAAGAGGCCAATGACTGAGCAGTTGAGCTTGGCCGCGGCGTTGGCGATGCTATTGGCGGCCGCCTGGTCGGATATCAGGGCCTTCCGGATTGCCAACTATTATCCATTCGCGCTCATCCTCATTTTCGCGGCTTATGCGCTGCTGGATGTAGCGCCAGGTGTTCCTTGGTGGCATCTGGCGCATTTTGCGATCGCGTTGGCAGTGGGCATGCTAGTGTTCGGAATAAAATGGATTGGTGGGGGCGATGCCAAGCTGTATGCGGCAATCGCTATATGGTTTCCATTGGCAACAGGGCCCTTGCTGCTGCTTTGCATCACGATTTCGGGCGCGGTAGTGGCGCTCTTCTATATCGCCATGCGCAAGTTCGGTGTCGGACCCAATGCCGACCTGGCGCGCAAGGACCGGCGCATTCCCTATGGCGTGGCGCTTGCGGTCGGTGCGGTTGCCTGCTGGTTCCTGCAACCGGTAATCACGCCCCAAGGAAAAACATTCGACGATCTGACCGCGAAAACCTTCGATAAGGATTAGACCCTATTTCAGTTAAATAGGGTCTAGGCCGCCCGGCGCATCGTACCGTTCAACCAGGCGCGTGCCGCTTTTTGCGCGTCGGCGATTTCGCGTGCGGTCATTTCATCCGAGATATCGGCGCGGCACTGCACGGCCTCTTCGCTACCATTGAGCGCGGCGAGATTGAACCATTTATGCGCCTCGATCAGATCGACGTCGATTCCGCCCGATCCGGTCGAATAAGCGACCCCCAGATCGAACAGAGCCTGCGCATTGCCCCGTGCTGCGTTGGCCAACCGGCTTTCCATAAGAAAGGTGGCGCTTTTCAAACTATTGCCCATGACAGATATTCCCCTCTGCTGTTGAGGGGGTGTTCGCCCGAACGTGCCTAATAAATGGTTAACGCCGTTCAAATTTTTTCATGGAATTTGTAACAGATTGTCAAATGGCAAGATTATCGATCAAACGTGTTTTGCCGATTTTTGCTGCCGCCAGCAAGCGCGCCGGACGGTCGCCGAGCCTGTCCAACACGGCCAAGGTCGTAGCATCGGCAAGCGTGAAATAATCCACATTGGAAAAACCGGCGGCAAGAATGGCCGTTTTTGCCTGATCGACGATCGCTTCCACATTCCCCCCCTTGAGGAGAGCGTCACGCGCTTTGTGCAGAGCTTGCGGCAAGGCAAGAGCGGCGTTGCGTTCATCGACCGAGAGATAGGCATTGCGCGAGGATAGCGCCAGACCGTCATGATCGCGAACAATGGGCACACCGACGATCTCGGTGTCGATATCCAGATCGCGTACGAACCGACGAATCACCGCCAGCTGCTGGAAATCCTTTTCCCCGAAAAGCGCAATATCGGGCTCGACCTGATTAAGAAGCTTGGTAACGACCAGTGCCACTCCGTCGAAATGCCCAGGCCGTGCCCCGCCGCAATAGCCGCTGCTTGGGCCCTCTACATGAATGCTGGTGGCAAAGCCCGCTGGATAAACCTCGTTTACAGACGGTGCCCAGAGCAGGTCTACCCCCGCAGCATGCAGCTTGGCCGCGTCTTCCTCAAGCATGCGCGGATAGGCATCCAGATCCTCGTTCGGCCCGAATTGCATGGGGTTGACGAAGATCGATACCGCAACGGCATCGGCACGCGCTTTGGCTTCCTTGACAAGCTCCAGATGCCCCGCATGCAGCGCGCCCATCGTTGGAACCAGCGCCAGCGACTTATCCGCAGCTTTTAGACTATGCGTAGCGGTTCGAAGCGCCGTTAACCTATTGATGATTTGCACGTGCTTTTCGCCTTGGTTATTGCGAACGAGTGAACGAATGCGGCAATTAGCAGCGCTGGTTGCCAAACCAAACCATTTTTAAGAAGGGGCGCCAGAGGCAGATGGCCAAGGCATATCATATCGTATTTGCCAATGAAAAGGGCGGCACAGGCAAATCGACGACCGCAATTCATGTCGCGATCGCGCTCGCCGCGCGCGGGGCTCGGGTTGCCTGTCTCGATCTCGATTCGCGGCAGCGCACATTGTATCGCTATCTGGAAAACCGCCGCGACACGATGGCACGGCGTGATATCCAGTTGGCATTGCCGATCTTCGATGTGTTCGAACACGAATCGCAAGACCGTCTGGAGGCGCAGATCGCCAAGCTGGAGGCCGAGAGCGATTTCGTGATTTTCGATACCCCAGGCCGCGACGATCAATATGCCCGCTTCGTTGCTACACGTGCCAACACGCTGGTGACTCCGATCAACGACAGCTTCGTCGATTTCGACCTGATCGGTCGGGTCGATGCGGAAAATTTCAAGGTGAAGAAACTGAGCTTCTACGCCGAACTGATGTGGGAAGCGCGGATGGCACGGGCGCGTGAAGACGGTGCGACCATCGATTGGGTTGTGCTGCGCAACCGTCTGCACAATATGGAGGCGCGCAATCAGCAGCGCATGACCGATGCAATCGGCGAATTATCGAAACGCGCGGGTTTCCGCGTTATTCCCGGCCTCAATGAACGTGTAATTTATCGTGAACTCTTTCCATCAGGATTGACGCTGGTCGACAAGGGCCATTTGGGTAACCTCGCCACCGCGCACGTCATTGCCCGTCAGGAATTGCGCGAACTGGTCGGTGCCCTTGCGCTTCCTGACTTCGCGCAACCGGTAGCGGCCTGATGGGACTTATTTTGCTCCTTGCCGCAGCAGGAATCGGCTGGGGGTTGTGGTCGGGGAAGCTTGCACCGAAACAATTGCTGCCGCTCCTGCTTGCAATAGTGGGCTTGGGACTTGCTCTTCGTGGCAACTGGCTGATCGGCTTGCCAGTCGTTGCGGTCGGCACTTTCTGGTTTTGGGGCATGACAAAACGATTTAACCGGCTTCGCAAGATACCAAGTAGCGAATATGAATTGGCGGCCGCGCGCTGGCTTCTAGGGGTTTCTGCAAATGACGATGCGGAAAAGGTAAAGCTGCGGCACCGCGAACTGATGGCAAAAAGCCGATCGGATCAAAGCGACGATCACGAACGCGCGCAAAAGTTGAATGAGGCACGCGATTTGTTACTTGATGATCTGGAACGCAAAAAGGGTTAAGTGCGTTTGCTGCATACCGTTCCTTTTAAAACCACAGGCCTGAGCTTGTCGAAGGCCGCTTCTCACATATAGCGCCAACTTGGCAATGCCCTTCGACAGGCTCATGGCTACGGTTAAATATACTGATTGGAGTTCTCCCCTATGTCCCATAACTTTCATCCAACCACCTTGCGCGAATACGACATTCGCGGGATAATCGGCGAAACCCTGGCGGCAGAGGATGCCTATGCGATCGGGCGCGGTTTTGCGACCTTGCTTGGAAAGGCGGGCGGCAAGAAGGTGGCGGTGGGTTACGACGGACGCGTCAGCTCGCCGATGCTCGAAGAAGCGTTGATTCGCGGGATCAACGATAGTGGGCTCGATGCAATCAGCATTGGCTTGGGCCCGACGCCGATGCTATATTATGCCGAAGCCGTTCTGGATGACGTCGATGGCGGCATTCAGATAACCGGCAGCCATAATCCCGCCAATTATAACGGCTTCAAGATGGTCTTCCAGGGGCGTCCGTTTTTCGGAAACGATATCCAGGAACTGGGCCGGATCGCGGCGGCAGGGGACTGGGTGGAAGGTTCCGGCAGCGCGTCTGCGCTTGATATCATGGACCGCTATGTCGCGCGTTTGGCCGAAGCTGCACCCGACAAGGCGTTCCGTATCGGCTGGGATGCCGGCAACGGTGCAGCTGGGCCGGTGATCGAACGGCTTGTCAAGATCCTGCCGGGTGAACACCATCTGCTTTATACCGAAGTCGACGGCAATTTTCCAAATCATCATCCCGATCCTACTGAGGAGAAGAACCTGGTCGATCTGCAAACGCTTGTCGCTGAGAAAAGTCTCGATTTCGGATTGGCTTTTGATGGTGATGGCGACCGGATCGGTGC
>JBOFLS010000185.1:0-1626 GCA_051657985.1 Sphingorhabdus sp.
GTTGCACCGTTGTAATCGCCAAGGATGAACCAGGCGATATTGTTGAGCACATGATGCAGGCCGGTGACGATCAGTAACCGATTGAGCGCACCATAGACGAAGAGCCCGAAGGAGCCGGCGCCGACCACCCACTCGCTCAAAACATCCAGGCCGCGTTCGAGCATTGGGAAGCCCAGTCCGAACAGCACCGCTCCGCCAAGCCCGGCAAGGCCAGCCGCAATCGGCACAAATCTCCGTCCACCGAAAAAGGCAAGATATTCGGGCAAGCGTATGTTCGAAAAGCGGTTGTAGAGATAGCCGGCGGTCAGGCCGCACAATATGCCTGCAGGAATACCCAGCTTTCCAAGTTCTTTCTGCTTCCACGCCGCGACTGCAAGGTCGGCAAGTTTTGCATCGCCTATGCCCTGTATAACATCAGGCGGTGCCACAAGCAGCAGCTTTGCACCTTCATTCAGGACCAAGAACGCAACCGCCCCTGCAAGCCCGGCCGCGCCGTGATTGTCGCGTGCTAGGCCAACCGAGACGCCGATTGCAAACAGCAACCCCAATTGTCCGAAAATCGCGCTTCCCGCTGCTGAAACGAAGGGCATGTTCAGCAGGTCGGGTTGGCCAAAACGAAGCAGCAGGCCGGCCACAGGCAGCACGGCTATCGGCAGCATCAGCGCCCGTCCGATCGACTGGAAACTTTGCAACCATCTGGCGTTTACTGCGATCATTGCGCTTCTCCCACCAACGCGCGGACTTCCGACGCGGTGCCGCACGCAAGTGCCTTTTCCGCAAGCGTCCTGCAGTCAGCCAATGTCATCGAACGAAGCCGGGCCTTAACGGCCGGTATCGCGGAAGCGGTGGCGGACAGTTCCTGCATCCCGATACCAACCAGCAGTGGTGCCAGTGCCGGATCAGAGGCAAGACCGCCGCAGATGCCGATCCATTTGCCATTGGCATGGGCGGCGCGCGCAGCCTCCTTTATCAGCCGCAGTACGGCGGGATGCGCGCCGTCCGCGCGTTTGGCAAGCGCATCGTTGCCGCGATCCATGGCTAGCGTATATTGGGTCAGGTCGTTGCTGCCGATCGAGAGGAAGTCTGCCTCTTTGCAGATATCGCCCGCCATCATCGCCGAAGACGGTGTTTCCACCATGATGCCCAGCTGCACGCGCTGTTCCTGCCCAACCGCCTTCGCCGCGTGATCAAGCATAGCGCGTGCAGCGCGAACCTCTTCGGCGTCAACAACCATAGGCAGCATGATCCGGCATTGATCAGCCGGCACTGCACGCAAAATCGCCCGCAGCTGTTGCTCGAACAGGTCAGGGCGCTGCAGCGAAAAGCGAATACCGCGCATACCCAGCGCCGGATTGTCTTCATGCGGAAAAGGCAGATAAGCGACCGGCTTGTCACCCCCAATATCAAGCGTGCGGACAATCAGCGGTCGACCGTTCAATGCGTTGGCAATACCACCATAAATTCGGGCCTGCTCTTCCTCATCGGGCGGTGCGGCGCGTTCCAGAAAGAGAAATTCGGTGCGCAGCAGGCCACATCCTTCAGCGCCCATTTCGACCGCCAGCTTCGTATCATCGAGTGAGCCCAGGTTGGCGAAAACCTCGATCCGCGTACCACAGGCGAGCACGC
>JBOFLS010000186.1:0-20562 GCA_051657985.1 Sphingorhabdus sp.
GCGCCACCGGTATCGATATTGACCCGGAGCGTATCAAGGAAGCCAACGCGAATGCGCAAAAAGAGGGCGTAACCGAGCTGGTGGATTTTCGCCAAGCCGATCTGTTCACTTCGGATTTCAGCGATGCAAGCGTGATTACGCTTTATCTGCTAGATAGTCTTAATGAGAAACTGCGCCCCAAACTTCTTGCCGAACTGAAACCCGGCACCCGCATCGTCAGCCATGCTTTTACCATGGGCGATTGGAAACCCGAACAGACGCGCAACGTCAATGGCCGGATGGTCTATATGTGGACGATACCCGCACGGTAAAGACGGCTAAAAAACGATGCGGTCGACTTAGGAACGGGTTAGACAGCGTATCAGTCAAAGATGATCGCGATTAATCTATCGCCCTTTTATACACACCGCTCAAAGGTCGTTCGAACATCCGCATCACCATGGGTTCAAAGAATTCAAGCGGTGCGCTGTCGTAATTTGGATCGAAGGCCGGACAGTCGTACAGTTCGACAAATTCGGCAGTTGCCGCTGCATGGGGATGCTCGGCAAAATTATCGCGCATGTTGCGATCGAGACCGATATAATGAAAGAAATTATAACCTTGGAAAATGCCATGATGCTGTACGATCCAGTGCAGCTCTTCCGAAACGAAAGGTTTCATAATCGCGGCGGCGATGTCGGGATGATTGAACGCCCCCAAAGTATCGCCGATATCGTGAAGCAAGGCCATAACGACATAGTCTTCACCCCGCCCGTCACGATGCGCGCGTGTCGCGGTCTGCAAGCAGTGCGTCAGCCGATCAACGGCAAACCCGCCGCAATCGCCATCCAATAGCCGCAAATGATCGAGTACCCTTTTTCCTCCGCTTTGCGCAAAGGGTTTCATGTGCGTCATAATGATGTCCCAGTCCTGCTGGGTACCGTCCGACATGGTATGAAATTTGGCTGTTTCTTCCAGCATATTCATTCTCCCGCATCGATATGAAATCCAATATTACATTCGACCATGCAACCACGCCAGTTTTTTACGCAATGTCCTGCACTCATTGACGAGCTATCTGTCATTCAACAAGATCGGAAGAAACAAATTGCTGTATAAGCAATTATAACGGCATGAATTTTTTGGATACTGCCCTTGTATATCCGATCCTTGGAGCAACTCTGGCTGGAACCGTCATCGGGGCAGAACGTGAATATCGCGCCAGCACTGCGGGTTTGCGCACGCATATTCTGGTTAGCCTTTCCTGCTGTCTCTTGATGCTGTCCGCGGTGCACCAGATTCGCTGGCTCACCGACACACCTGAAGATATGATCCAGATCGATCCCGTCCGCATGGCACATGGGATCTTGACGGGCATAGGTTTTCTTTGCGGCGGGGTGATCTTTCGCGACGGTTTCAGCGTTCGCGGGCTTACGACGGCGGCATCGCTTTGGAGTACGTCGGCTCTGGGTGTATTGTTTGGAATCGGTTTTTACGCATTGGCTATCGTCGGAACCCTGGCAACGTTGTTTGTGCTTGGTGCGGCACGCTTGACCGACAGAATCTTTCCGCAACGTCGCTTTGCACGACTGACGGTAGAATATGACCGGCATTCTGCACCGTCGCGATCGGCGTTTGCAGATATGCTCAAAGACCACGATCTTGCGATTGCCAATCTATCGCAAAAAATGCGGCGCACGAAAATCCGCTATGATGTCACGATCAGCGGATCGCACGAAGCGCATATGGAGCAACTTGTTGCTCGATTGGCGATCGAAGACAGAATATCCGGTCTAAAATTTGAGTTACGTGAAGCTTGATAAGCACAATTCCGCTGTCCACCATGACGTTTGGTGACAATGTCGAAACAGACAGCAATCTAAACAAAATGCTTATATCGCTTTCAGATAACAGCACATAAATGAACTGCACCATTATAATGGAGCGATTCATTTATGTCTGTTTCCCAGGTTTCGACGGCCTCGACCCTTGCCCGTACCGGCTTACCGCAAACTCCCGAAGCACGATTATATGCCGAAGCACTCATCCGTCAGCATGGCACCAAATATGGCGAGATAGTAAGACAGCTGGATGCTTTGCAAGCCAAAGCCGAAACGGCCGAATTCGGTTATGCCGTTGAGAAGGAAGTGCGCAGTCTGCTCGGCAGCAATGCATCGAAGCTCGACAGCGCCGTATATTATATCGGTGGCAAATCCTTTTCCCGCTATGGCGAAACTCCCGATGCAATGCGTCAGGCGGCTGAAATCGATGCGCAACGCCCCGTTGCAAAGCGTAGCGGTGCCTATGAACGCTATATGCTCGAGGACCGGCAATTCGGCGATGGCAAATTTGCGACCAATGACGCCAATGCCATAAATGACGGTTGGCGCAGTATGATCGCCGCCGGTGCCAGCACACCTGCGGAATTCAATCGTATTGCGCAAGCTGCCGATAGAAAACTCGACCGCACGATTACCGATTTTCAGAACCGGTTTTCTGCGCCAGGGCTTGAAAAACTTGCTGGTGGCAAGATCAGCGAGGGCTTTCTAAAACAGCTCAACCAGAATGAACGCGTAGAAGGCAAGAACTGGTCTCAAGATATAGCCGCATTGCTCCGCAAATCTCCGGAAATCTATGCAGCCTATCAATTTGGCGTGATCAAGGGCGTTGGAAAGGCCGCGTGGGATATGGTTTCCAGCGTGGCCGCCTTGGCAGGCAAGATCATCCAATATAGCGGCGACACGTCGACCTTCGGTGCGTTGGGCAAACTCGGCGACGCCGCCCGTTCGGCTATGCCGCAATGGGTAAAAGATGCCGCAGGCATGGTTGGCGCCGACAAGCTTTTCAATGCCGTGACGCCAAGCTATACCCGCGGCATTGAAAGTCAGAAAGCCATTGCAGGGCTCGCGGAAAAGGTGACGAATTATTTTCAGTCGCGCAGCCCGGGCCAGATTGGCGATGATATTGCCAACGCGCTGAGTGCAAAATGGGACAGCATCAAGGATGAATTCAACGCCTTGAATGGCGATCCGGTCAAACAGGCAGAATGGATCGGCGAAAAGGTCGGTTATATCGCTTTCGAGATAGCCAGTACCGTCATTCCCGTGACCAAAGCCGGGACCGTGGCAAAAATCGCCGACAATACCGCCGATGTTGTAACGGGCATTGATAAGGTTGCCGATATAGCCAAAACGGCAGACAGGCTCGAAGATGCTGCAGATGCAACGCGGATCGGCAAGACTGCGACCGGGGCTGCCGATGACATTCTGACGCGGGCTAAAACTATTTTAGGGGACTTGCCACTCAATTCAAAATCGCTCGACGAGCTATACCGTGCCGGTAAGCTGACAATGGACGAGGCGCGGACGCTTGCGAAGAATGTGGGATGGAAGGATGGCAGCGGTCAATGGATCTATCCGCCCAATGATGGGTTCCATACGCCGGGAGCGCTCCAAACCATAAAGACGGGGGATAAGCTGGATCGCTATGGCGGTTTTATCGATCGTGATACCGGGCTGTTCAGGGATACGGGCAACTTTCTTTCCCCGGCAGGCGAAAGCTACGGCGCGCGTGCTTTGCCGCCAGGCACCAAAGACGCCAAAGCATTGAAGATATACGAGGTTAAGGTGCCCTTCGAGGCAACAGTGGGCAAGGCAACGCCTTGGTTCGATGAGCCTGGAATGGCAACCCAGATTATGACAGACAGGACGATGAATATCGAATATCTGCTGAAACGTGGATATATCACGGAAATCAAGTAAGAAAGTCCCGCAATGCCAAGCTATGAGTCCGTAATCGGCTTAATCCAGAAAAAATTTGATGAAATAGGATTGGATCGAAATAGCTATACGCTTGGGCCAGATTACAAAGACGATAGCTTTTGTCTGTATAAAGACGGCGGCGATTGGTGCGTAGGCTGGAACGAACGCGGAAAAAAATGGCCGCAAGCCAAGTTCGGCGGCGATCTGGAAGCGGCCGAATATCTTATATTCCTTTTGAAAAAGGATGGGCCGGATTCGGGATTCCCGAAAATCGACTGGACGGCCTACGCAAGCCTTCCATAACTACCTCGTGATCTCGGGTTTGATTGATTGCCCATTGATATGAACTAAAGGGAAAAGAGGCGCCAAATAAGGTTCAGCCTTTTTTCCATTCATCGACCGTGCTGAACATCGGAATGCTGTTGGCACGCTTATGTTCGCCGTTTTGATCGTAATAGCCGGGCGGCAGGTTTGATAACGGCATACCGGCAGCGGCGAGCATATAGGGGGAGATACGTCGGCTGGTACACAAGCCGCCATTGCCGTCATTGACCAGCCGTTCTTCGAATTCCACGCCCTGCTGTGTGCCGTTGGAGCGCACAACCCTGCATACTGCAAGCTGTCCGTCACCGAAATCGAGCACGAATTTGGTACCTTCGGGCACATCGACAATGCCCTCGATCAGCGCGCCGGTGGTCGATAGATTGCGCAATACGATCTTATAATAATGATCCTGATGGATGGCCCCGATCTTGCGATACATCGACAGCCGGTCGCTTCGTTGCACTGCAGGGCCAGACGGTGTAATTTCCCAATCGCCCGCTTCGCATTTTTCCAGCAGCACTGCATTTGCAACCGGCTGGCTGTATACATAGCCTTGGACATGGCTGACATGAAGATTGCGGATAAGATCGAGCGCGTCGAGCGACTCTATGCCTTCCGCCGTGGTTTCCATGCCCAGTGCCTCGGCAAGCGCGACGATGGCGCTGATGATCGCACCGTTGCGCGATCCCGGTTCGGTCGCACCCCGTACGAAGCTCTGATCAATCTTGATCTTGTCGAACGGTGCCGTACGCAGATAGCCGAGAGAGGAATAACCGGTACCGAAATCGTCGAGTGCTAAGCGCACGCCGACTTCTTTGAGCTTTTGAAACATGCGATCGGTATCGGATGAATCCTGCAGGAACACGCTTTCGGTAATTTCCAGTTCAAGCCGACCGGGCGACAGGCCGGATTGCTGTAGCGCGCCTTCGACGATTTTCGGCAAGTCGGCATTCGCGAACTGCACGGGTGATACGTTGACCGCAACCTTCATCTTTCCCGGCCAGCTTATCGCTTCATGGCATGCTTTCCTGAGCGCCCATTCACCCAGTTCACCGATGAGATTGGCCTCTTCGGCAATAGGTATGAACAAGGCGGGCGAGATATTGCCGCGCTCGGGGTGATTCCAGCGGATAAGCGCCTCGAACCCCGTAACGATGTTTGTTTTTGCATTGACTACCGGCTGATAGGCGAGCCATATCTGATCGTGCGCCAGCGCGTCTCGCAAATCCTCTTCCAGCACGCGGCGGTCTTCGGCCGATTGCAAAAGGTCGCTCGAATAGAAACGGAATCGTCCACGCCCGCCGCCTTTCGCGGCATAAAGCGCCAAGTCGGCGTTACGCACCAGTTCCTCGGCGGTGCCACCATCAAAAGGACTGACCGCAATCCCGACCGACGCACCGATTATACAGCGGCTGCCATCGATCGAATAGGGATGCGACAGACTTTTGATGATGCGATCGGCCATATCGCCTAAAGCACCGCGATCATCTTCGTCCTGCAGGATGATCTGGAATTCATCGCCGCCCAGTCGACTGATTTTCTCGCGATCGCCAACCACCTTGATCAGCCGCTCCGCCACTTGTTTTAAAAGGGCATCGCCCGCAGGATGGCCCAGCGTATCGTTGACCTGCTTGAACCGGTCAAGATCGAGCAGCATAATCGCGCAGGCGCGGCGCTGCTGGGTGAAGGCGGCAAGCGTGCTCGTCAGCATCTTGCCCATGCGATGCCGATTGAGAAGACCGGTCAGCGCATCGTAAGTTGCCAGCCGGTCGTTATCCTGTGCTGCACGACGCTGTATCGTAATATCGGTGCCGCTGCCACGAAATCCGCTGAAGTTGCCGCTCGCATCGTTATAAGGACGTCCTGAAACAGACCACCAGATTTCTTCATCGACCCCTTCCGCCTGAAGGGCCATATCCTCGAATTTGGATTGCCGCATCAACACCCATGGCAGCGTGCGCTGCCGGTCTTCGCCGTCATCGGATTTGCGAAACAATTCAATGAAATGAACTTGCGAAAGTTCGGTAAAGCTCTTCCCCAGTCTGTCGCAAATTGACTGACTTAAATAGGTAAGCCGCCCTTCGGTATCGGTCGACCAAAACCAGCCGCGCCCGCTTTCTTCGAAATTCTGAAGGAGAAGCAATGCGTCAAGGGAGGAAGCATGAGCAGGCGCATTGACAGGAGCCCCGCGTGGCGCAAGCTTTCCCAGAAAGCCACGCCCGCCGTCGCCTGTATCACCACCCCAGGAAAACTTTTTTGCAGCCATAAGGCTTTGCCAATCCCGCACTATTTCACCAGCACGGATAGCAGTATTGCCTTTCAGAAGGGTAAACGGCTGATTAGCATCATAAGTCCTGCCAATGTCATCGAACTTTAGGCACTATGGGGATTTATCTACCGTAACTTTCAAAATAACGCTCGTCATTCCCGCGAAGGCGGGAATCCATCACCTGAGGTTCAATTTTAAGTTGTGCTCGTTGCTTAAAATCAACGCTCAGGAGATGGATTCTCGCCTTCGCGGGAATGACGAAGATATTGTAATTAAATTCATTTTATCCTAAATTCCCATACGTCCTAAAGCGTTTTAATGATCGCCGAAAAGTCGAGCCCGCCCTGCCCCGCTTGTTCAAAAGCCTCATAAAGTTTAGCGGCCCGTTCGCCCATTGGCACTTGCGCATCAACCGACTGCGCAGCTTCCATTGCGAGCTTGAGATCCTTGAGCATCAGTGCAGTGGCAAAGCCGCCCTGATAGTTGTTGTCTGCTGGCGACAACGGACCGACGCCGGGAACGGGGCAGTAGCTGGTCATCGACCAGTTCTGGCCCGACGCCTTGGACGAGATATCGTAGAAGGTCTGGAGATCAAGGCCCAGCTTCTCCGCTAGCATGAACGCCTCACAGGTCGCAATCATGCTCGCGCCGAGCAGCATGTTGTTGCAGATCTTCGCTGCCTGCCCCGCGCCCGAAACGCCCGCATGGATCACCGCCTTGCCCATTGCTGCCAGAATCGGTTCGGCCCGCGCAAAGGCACTGTCGGTGCCGCCAACCATGAAGGTTAGCGTGCCGCCATTGGCTGCCGCAATCCCGCCCGATACCGGCGCATCGACCATCTCATAGCCTGCCGCCGTCGCAGCCGCCGTCACCAGCCTCGCGGTCGCAACATCGATCGTTGAGCAATCGAGCAGGATCGCACCCTTGGGCGCGTGGCCAATCACATCGCCTTTGAAAACATTGTCGACAATCTTGCCATTAGGTAGCATCGAGACCACCGCATCGACGCCGGCAACGGCACCGCGCACATTGGTATGCGGATCACAGCCATTGTCCTGCGCCCGCGCCAGAGCCTCGTTCGAAAGATCGAAGGCCTGCACCTCATGCCCCGCCTTCACCAAGTTCGCGGCCATCCCGCCGCCCATATTGCCGAGACCGATAAAAGCTATTTTCATTGCCGCAACAAATCCCTTCCCACGATCATCCGCATCACCTGGTTGGTGCCTTCAAGGATCGAATGCACCCGCAGGTCGCGCCAGAAGCGCTCGATCGGATAATCCTTCAAATAGCCATAGCCACCGAACAGCTGCAGCGCCTTGTTGACGATCTCGCTGCCATTGTCAGTCGCGAGCCGCTTGGCCATCGCTGAAAAGCGCGATTTGTCCGGCGCGCCTGCGCCCACCTTGCACGCGGCCAAATAGAGCAAGGCGCGCGCCGCCTCCAAGTCGGTCGCCATGTCGGCGAGCATGAACTGCGTATTCTGAAAATCGGCAATGGGCTGGCCGAATTGCTGGCGTTCCTTGGTATATTTGACCGCCTCGTCAAGGCAGCGCTGCGCGCCGCCCAGTGAACAGGCGCCGATGTTCAGCCGCCCGCCATCGAGCCCCGCCATCGCAAAGCGGAAACCCTCGCCCTCCGCACCGACGCGGTTGGCAATGGGCACGCGGGCATTGTCGAAGATCACCTGCGCGGTGGGTGAGGCATTCCAGCCTAGCTTCTTCTCCGGCGCACCAAAGCTGAGACCCGGCGTGTCTTTCTCCACCACCAGACAGCTGATGCCCTTTGCTCCATTGTCGCCGGTGCGCACCATGCAGACATAGATGTCGTTATAGCCCGCACCCGAGATAAACTGTTTGGTGCCGTTCAAGACATAATGGTCGCCATCCAGCCGTGCACTGGTCTTCAATGCCGCCGCATCCGAACCCGAACCTGGCTCGGTCAGGCAATAGCTGGCGATCTTTTCCATGCTAACCAAATCGGGCAGGAACCGCGCCTTCAATTCCGCCGAACCGAAACAGTCGATCATCCACGCCGCCATATTGTGGATCGATATGAACGAACTGGTCGCAGGGCAGCCATAGGCCATTGCCTCCATGATCAAAGCCGCTTCCAGCCGCCCCAGGCCGATCCCGCCGCTTTCTTCCGAAACATAGATCGCGCCAAAGCCAAGCTCGCCAGCCGCCTTCCAGACATCGACCGGATAATGGCTTTCCTCATCCCACTTGGCTGCAAAGGGTGTGATCCGGTCGGCAGTGAATTTCTTCGCCATATCCTGAATGGCAAGCTGGTCTTCGGTAAGGTCGAATTGCGTTGTCATCGGCTTCACCCCATTGTCGGAATGATAAAGGCATTACTACTATCGCCCCCAAGTCCACTGGCGCCATCGGGCCAGCGCGCGGTAACTTTCTTTACCTTGGTCCAGAATTTGATGCCTTCCATGCCATATTGATCGGTGTCGCCAAAGCCCGAGCGTTTCCAGCCGCCAAAGCTGTGATAGGCAACCGGCACCGGAATCGGCACGTTGATTCCGACCATGCCGACATTGACACGGCTTGCAAATTCGCGCGCCGCATGGCCGTTCCGGGTAAAGATAGCGACGCCATTACCGTATTGATGTTTGCTTGGCAGCGCGAGTGCGGTTTCAAAATCGGGCGCGCGGACGATCTGCAGCACCGGACCGAAAATCTCTTCCCTGTAGCTCTCCATATCGGTGGTCACATGATCGAACAAAGTCGGGCCGATGAAATAGCCGTTCTCATGCCCCTGCAGGCTGAAACCGCGACCATCGACCACCAATTCGGCACCTTCATCGGCGCATTTCTGGATCCAGCCTTCGACCCTTGCCTTATGCTGCGCGGTCACCACCGGCCCATAATGCGCCTCGGCATCGGTCGAGATGCCGACCTTCAGCGCATGGATCGCCGGGATCAGCTTGGCTTTCAGCGCCTCTGCCGTGTGGTCGCCTACGGGGACGACAACCGGTAGCGCCATACAACGCTCACCCGCCGAACCGAACGCCGCACCCGTCAGATCGTTCACGACCTGATCGAGATCGGCGTCGGGCATGACGATGCCGTGGTTCTTGGCTCCGCCCATCGCCTGTACACGCTTTCCTGCGGCAACCCCGCGATTATAGACATAATGCGCAATGTCCGAAGACCCAACAAAGCTGACGGCGCTAATCGCGGGATGATCGAGGATCGCGTCTACCATTTCCTTGTCACCGTGTACCACCTGGAAGATTCCCGCAGGCATGCCAGCCTCGAGAAAGAGCTCGGCCAGACGATTGGGAACGCTGGGATCGCGCTCCGATGGTTTCAGGATGAAGGCGTTGCCAACACTGGTGGCAACCGCGCCCATCCACAAGGGGATCATTGCCGGGAAGTTGAACGGCGTAATGCCGGCGCCAATGCCCAGTGGCTGACGCATCGAATAGACGTCAATGCCTGGTCCTGCACTTTGGGTGTATTCACCCTTCAGCACGTGCGGCAAACCGCAGCAGAATTCGACAACCTCAAGACCCCGCTGGATATCACCTTTGGAGTCCGCAACCACCTTGCCATGTTCGGCGCTCAGCATGTGCGCCAAATCGTCCATATTCTTTTCGACCAGCGCCTTATATTCGAACATTACCCGGGCGCGGCGTTGCGGGTTCATCGCCGCCCATACCGGTTGCGCCACCTGGGCCGCAGCGACGGCGGCATCAAGCACCGCCGCATCGCCCAGCACCACCCGCGCCTGAACACCGCCATTGTTGGGATCCATTACATCGACAAAGCGTTGAGATGCGGGAGCTTCAGCGGCAAGAAAATGATCGATCTGGCGCATTAAAATTCTCCTATCGCCTAAGATTATTACGCCCTTCATAATGATAGACGCTGCAAATTCAAACAGCGAGTTCAAATCGTGCCATTGGGAAATGCAATAAAAGCGCTAAGGGAAAAAGATGGTGCCTCGGGGCGGATTCGAACCACCGACACGCGGATTTTCAATCCGCTGCTCTACCAACTGAGCTACCGAGGCATCGGGCGGCGACCAAGGGCGACCGCGTTTCGGAGCGCCGCCTATAGTCATGGGTTAAGGCGCTTGTCCAGCCCCTTTCAATAGTCTTCGGGTAAATCCGGATCGGCAGGCGGGCCTTTCATCCGATAGCCTTCGCCGAGCCATTTCAACAGATCACGATCCTTGCAACCTTTGCTGCAAAAAGGTTTGTGTTCGGGCTTCTCGGCTTTGCCGCAAAGCGGGCATTTAGTTTTGGCTGACATGGACATGGCCATAGCCATGCGCGTCCGAGTCGGGAACCAGTTCGATTTCGACGCCCAGTAAAAAACGCAACACGCGTACTTCCTCATCCCATTTCCGAATCAGATCGATGATCGCAGGATGCGCGACCAGCCGCCGGCTGCCATGACCTTTCGAACGACCAGCGGCGCGCAGCAATGCAATGGCTCGACTTTCAAGCGACAGCCGCCCCGGCGCGGTTCCGCAAAGAATTTCGGGGATGGACGGTCCCCGACGGGGGCGTATGATTTGCGTGAAGCCGTAACCGTTGATGGCCGTTCGTTCGTGCGGGCCCAATTCTACACTGGCTTCGGACAGCGCTTCATCGATCGATAGCCTGGCCTTGCGATCGGGCAACGCCAAAAAATCGACCCCGATCTGTCCACCAATGTCCAGAAGGCGCAAAAGGCGGGGTATTTCCTGTGCGGCCGCATAATTGATTTCAAGCGGGTCGCCACTGCCATCGATGTCGATCATCGTCATCGCGCGCGTGCGTTCGATCGACAGCATGCCGCCTTCGATTGGAAACTCACCCGCAACGGCGGTTTCGATAAGGCTGTCGAAATCGGCATGCGCGATCCTATCCGCGTCGATGCGTATGACCGGCAAATCACCGCCAAGGCTGGACCGGACTTCGTTAGCGCTCGCGGCGTTTGAACAAAGGATTTCGTCAACCCGATCCAGCGCTTTATGCAAGAAGATCGCCCAAGGTTCGCCGCTGAAATGCCAGCCCGGTTCGGATAGCGGTGCGACATCCGGTGCAGGACGTACAACAGGTCGCTTCCATCGCCCGGGTTCAGGAATGGACGGGCGGCTCATCTGAACGGCCAGCCGGGTACCTTCGTGGAGTTTGGCTACCGGTTCCAGTAAGGCCTCAATACCCTCGCCAAGCGTAACCAACGCCTTGCCGGGCCCGAGATTACCGGTAATCCGCGCCGTATAATATTCGTCTACCGCATAGAACGCTTTTTGCCTTCGCGGTCGGATGATACGAAATTCGGTGAGTTCGGTATCTTCAAGAAGCCCAACGCGGATTTCGCCAGGGCCTGCATCCCATAACAGACGGCGCATCAGCCGACCGGATAGCCTGACGCCCGCAGAAGAGCACGGGTTTCATAAAGCGGCAGGCCAATAACGCCCGAATGACTACCCGCCATCCAGTCGATCAGCGCTTCGGCCCGCCCCTGGATCGCATAACCGCCCGCCTTTCCCAGTCCCTCACCGCACGCAATATAGGCACCGATTTCGTCTTCGCCCAAGCGTTTGAAACGGACGATGCTGTCGTTGATCCGGCTGCGCGCCCTGCCTTGCGCATCGATTACGCATACCGCGCTCAGGACATGATGGCGGCGACCGCTCAACAGTTTCAGAAAGTCACGCTGCCTATCCGTATCAGCGGCTTGCGGCAGGATACGCCGTCCAACGGCCACCGTAGTATCGCCAGCGATTACGATCTCATCAGCCTTTCGCGACACCGCATGCGCTTTTTCCACCGCCATACGCAGCGCATAGACACGCGGAATTTCACCTTTCAGCGGGTTTTCATTGATGTCCGGCGATACGATAGCGTCGGGAGTGACGCCCATTCTGGCCAGCAAGTCTCGACGACGCGGGCTGGAGGAGGCAAGGACAAGTCGCAAGCTTATTTGAAGCGATAGGTGATCCGGCCCTTGGTCAGATCATAAGGGGTCATTTCACACAACACTTCGTCACCGACAAGAACGCGGATACGGTTTTTACGCATCTTCCCGGCGGTATGGCCCAATATTTCATGGCCATTTTCCAGTTCGACCCGGAACATCGCATTGGGCAGCAATTCGCGTACGAATCCGCGCATTTCGATCAATTCTTCTTTTGCCATTCGGCCCCTGAACTTTGCTAAAGGGTAAGGTTGGGTGCGCCCTTAGCGTCAATATCGTGAAAAGGAAAGAGCTAGGGTCAGGACTTTCACCCTATTGCTGCGACAAAAAAAGACATGTTTTATCTGTAATCATATCAAATTCTGATCATAACGCGTCTGATAGAATAAGAACGGAAATCTCCCCCATGCGTTTTTCATCCGATTGCATCCTTGCAATCAGCCTTTCCACACTGGGATTGGCTTGGGCAAGCTCTCTCAACGCGCAAATCTTGCAGCCGGAGGGTGCAATCGAACCACCCGCCCCCGAACAGGCGGGCAAAGACACGGTCCAGACCGAAATTGTCGTAACGGCAACACGGTTGCCCGGTTCGGTCGATACCGATGCTCCACCCATCGATGAACTTTCCGAGGAAGAAATCGCCGCAGTCGGCGCTTCGTCAATTACGGAACTGCTCGCCGCTATCGCGCCTCAGGCGGGATCGGGGCGGGGCCGTGGTGGAAGCGGACAGCCCATCATATTGCTGAACGGCCAACGCATTTCGGGTTTTCGCGAATTGCGGGACTTGCCGCCCGAAGCCATTCGGCAGGTGCAGATCTTTCCCGAAGAGGTTGCCCTGCAATATGGTTTTCGGCCTGATCAGCGCGTGATCAATTTCATCTTGAAACCCGATTTCGCTTCTTTCAATGTCGAGCATGATTTCGAATTGCCCGAACAAGGCGGGTTCTCGACGAAGGAATTCGAAACCACCTTCACTCGGATCGGTAAGAATAACCGTCTCAATATCGATATGGAGTTTGAAAGCAGCAGCCGGATTACCGAAGACGAACGTTCGATCATACAAAGCGAGGCCGCAGCCCCCTTCGCAATTTCCGGCAATGTAACCGGTCTTGGTACAGGCGGAGAGATTGACCCGGCTTTAAGCGCATTGACGGGACGAACAATAACCGTCGCTGCTGTACCCACCAGCCCGTCACTTACCGGTTTTGCAAGTACCGCCAATGCCCCCGCACCCGACGACAGCAGTCCATTTCGTACGCTGCAGCCCAGTTCCCAACGCTTCAGTACCAACGCGACCTGGAGCAAGGCGCTTGCCCCCCAAACCAATCTTTCATTGAATGGAAGGTTCGAATTCAACGATCAGACCGCTTTGTTGGGCTTGCCCTTTGCCAGTCTGCTCGTGCCTGCAACCAACCCCTTTTCACCCTTCGCGAACGACGTCATCCTCAACCGCTATTTCGAAACTCCCCGCGCCTTGCGGCGCGATACGAAAACGCAAACGGCACAGGCAGGCCTTTCCTTCAATACGCAGTTCGGCGACTGGCGTTTGGCGCTGACGGGTGACTATACTTTGGTGGATACCGAAACGATCACGCAGACCAACGCCGATTTTGCTCCTTTGCGCGCCGGAATTGCGGCCGGTACCATCAACCCTTTTGCATCCGATCTTGGCCAGGATCTGCTGTTCGCCTCCCCCGACACGGCAGACAGCACAACCGATGCGCTTTCGCTGCGCGGGACTTTATCGGGTCGACTGCTCACCCTTCCGGCAGGGGATGCGCAGATTACTTTACGCAGCGGCTTCGATCGCAACACAATCGACAGTATCGCTACCCGGCGCGGCGCGGTTTCCGCCATTGCTCTTGGCCGAAACAATCTCAACAGCGCCTTCAATATCGAAATTCCCCTGATCGATCGCGGGGTCGGTGCCTTGGGCGGCATCGGCAAATTTTCGATCAACGGCAATTTGGGTTTTACCAACCTATCGGATTTCGGGACTTTGGTTGAATATGGCGCAGGCTTGCGCTGGTCTCCATTCGAAGGCGTCAGCCTATCGGCATCTATCATCGGTGATGAAAACGCGCCCACCCTGGCGCAGCTCGGCAATCCATTGATCGTTACACCCAATGTCGCCTATTTCGACTTTACCCTGGGGCAAAGCCGTTTCATCGATCTGGTGACAGGCGGCAACCCCGCATTGGTGGCGGAAAGCCGCAAGGATTTGAAAATCGCGCTCGACTGGTCGCCCAAATTCGTCGACGGTTTAAACCTGCAAATCGAATATTTTCGTAACCGCAGCGAAAATACGACCGCCGCCTTTCCAATCCTGACGCCAGAGATCGAAGCCGCCTTTCCCGAGCGTATTACCCGCGACGCGACCGGCCAGTTGATCCGGCTCGATCAGCGTCCGGTCAATTTTGCGGAAGAACGGTCGCAACGTATCCGCTGGGGCTTCAACTTTTCCACACCAATCGGAAAACAATCGCCACGCGGAATGGGCGGATTTGGCGGTGGACGCGGACCAAATGCAGACACTGGCAGGCCTGGTGCCGGCAGGCCTGGCGGCGGTGGACGCGGGCCCATAGGAATGATGCCCGGTGGCGGTATGCCCAGCCGCATTCAGATCGCGCTTTATCACAGCTATCGTATCGAGGATGAAATTCTGATCGCCCCGGGCGTACCCGTTCTCGATTTGCTGAATGGATCGGCGACAAGCAGTCTGGGCGGATCGCCCCGCCATGAATTGTCGCTTACCGGCGGGGTATTTCACCAAGGATTGGGCCTGCGTTTCGAAGGCGAATATCGGGGGAGCACCCGGGCAAATGGCAGCGGTCTGCCAGGAAGCAGCAACCTGTTTTTCAGCGATCGCTTCGCCTTGAACCTGTTCACTTTTGTCAGTCTCGACCAACGCGAAAGCCTGATCGAAAAAATGCCCTTCCTGAAAGGCAGTCGTATCGCCTTTCGTATCGAGAATGTGCTGAACGATTATGTTCGCGTGCGCGACCAAAATGGCGACACGCCCTTAAGTTACCAAAGGGGCTTTCTGGACCCCCAAGGGCGGGTGTTCGAACTGAGTTTCAGGAAACGGTTTTAGGGTTTGATGCCATTAGAACATGATGACCTATCATGAATTCATGTTTCGTCATGCCGGCGGTGCCGAGTTAATATAAAACCATCATACTCTAGGGACTGTGGGGATTCAAGGCAAAATGAATTTAATTACAATATCTTCGTCATTCCCGCGAAAGCGGGAATTACGAAGGGCGTCTCAAGGTTTACGCTAAGGCTGGGAGGCGTTGTTCACCTTCGATGGTCTTCGACTCCGCCGGGATGTCGAGGCATGAATTCATCATATGTCGTCAGAGAAAACCCTAGCCGCGCTGCGACCGCCAGCGCAGCTTTGCCTTTTCCGCCATCAGCAAGGCCGCAAAGGCTAGACGGCGTACCGGCCCGCCAATGGCAACCGAATAGCGTCCGATTGTCCGCCGACCCGACCAGATGCTGTCGATCATCGGATGGTCTTGCGCAGCGCAGCTATCGCACCACTCAATATCCGGACAGTCGAGCAATTTTAAGTTTTCGATTTGCAGAAGAACACCGGGTGAAAAGCGAGCATAATCTTCGTCAAACGCTGTCTTGAAGGAGAAAGCACCGGGGGGCGTAAGGAAATTAACGAGCATTGCAACCGGCTGGCCGTCCACTCGCAGTGATAGAAGCTCCAATTGTCCTGCCGCAGCGGCGCCATGCAAAACACCTGAGAACAACTGGCGGGTTTCCGCTGCACAATCGAGAGCCGAACCGTTCGCCCCCTTCCATCCGCGCTTTTCAAGTTCGAGAAACTCGGCAATCCATTCACCCAGGTTTCGGCTACCGTCATCCCGTTCGAATTTGAGCTCGCCAAGTTCCGCAAGCCGGCTATGCTGCCGCCGCAACTCCTTGCGTTTCTTGCCACGCATATTGGCTTCCAAATAGGCTTCTGGCGATAGCCCCCGTTCAAGCAGCGCCCGTTCTTCACGGTGCACAAGTGCAAAGCCACGACGTTGTCCTTCACAGATACACTGTAAAGCTTCGGCCAATTTTCCATCGGTCCTTATCCCCGTAAGATGCAGGAAAAGGCCTTGGCTTTCAAGTTTATCCAAAAAGTTGAAAAGTGCCTGCCAAAAAATATTCTCGGCATCCTTGACCACAAGTGGCGTGCCAAGAAAGGCATTGTAATTGAGCCAATTGCCAAGATAGCTAACGGGCAACCCGGCATAGCGTGGTTTCACTTGCAAGGGGATAAGGCCGATTAGACCGTAGTTCCAAACTGTTGCAATACGGATATCCGAAGCATCGTTCAACGCCGACAGCGCAGCTTCCAGATACCATCTATTGGAAAAGGGGTTCGGCTCGCTTGCCTGTGCTGCAATATCTTCCCAGCAGGCCATTAACTCGCGATCCGTCAACAGCTCGGCAGCAGAAACAAGCTTTACCCATGGACGTGGCACGACAGCGGCAGGTTGAACCTTCCTTGCATTCCGATACGCATCGGTTGCGTCGACCTTTAACGCCATCGTTAAATTATGATCCCCCATAAAACCGAGGACAATATAACGAAAAGTCGCAAATTTTGCGTGAATACAAATCAGGGCATATAAAAAGGCCATTCCTGTTGAAAGAATGGCCTTTTCAAAGATATCCCAAATTATTTACTATTGCTGGCGACCTGGGTCAGCATTGGTGGAGCCTTATCGCCATCCGTATCGATATAGGCAGGATTATGCCGCCCCAACCAATTTTCGACGGCCTTCAGCCATTCGATCGAAACATCGTCATAAGGCAGATTGTGAGTGTTTTTCGGCTGTTCAAGATAATCGAAATCGACGCCTTGCTTTTTACCGGAATTCTTGAGTGCGGAAACCAACACGCGCGCTTGTTCGACGGGAACGCGTTGGTCCCGTACGCCATGGACGATCATTATCGGTGCCCATTTGCCCTTGCCATTTTTCGCCGGTGATACTTCGTCCAGTTCCACCGCGCCCTTGGCAAGATAGTTGGAACCGAAACTACCGAGATAGCCTTTGTCATATTCCCGCATCAGCTGCAGGTCGTAAACTCCGGCGCCTGCGATCGTGCAGCGGTATTTTTCAGGGTTGCGCTGTGCCGCACGCGCCGATGCGTAGCCGCCATAAGACCAGCCCATCATGCAAACGCGCTTGGGATCGATCGTTCCATCGGCGGCCAGATGCGTGATGACATCGTCCAGATCGTCTTGCATGCGCAGGCCGAAACCGTTGGAACGTCCTTTCTTGATCCATTCCGCACCATAGCCTCCGGAACCACGGTAATTGGGTTGAACCACAATATAGCCCTGTTCGGCAACCGACTGCGCCCAGCCATCGAACGACATCGTATCGCGCGGTCCAAACGGCCCTCCATGGGTCAAGATAACCATGGGCAACTTCTTTGCATTGGCACGATGGCGGGGCCGGGTGATTATCGCCTCGATCTCCTCGCCGTCTGATGCCTTGTAACGGAATGTCGAAACCGGATTTAGTTCGGCATCCTTAAATCCTTCAATGAAATGTCCGATAACCTGCATCGCGCCCGATTTGATATCGAACATATAAAAGGTTCCGGCCTGGTTTGGTTTTGCGACATAGATCGCAAATTTCTCTTCCTTGCGATCGCTGTTGAAAATAGTCACATTACCTTTGCCGAACTCGGCTTCGAGCACGGCTTGCAATTCTTGATATAGCGGGTCGACATATTTCGTTTTCGCCCTTTTATCGGTATAGGAATAGCCGATAACACGCTTGCCATCGAAACTGGTAAGAGCCCCTCCGACATCATAGCCCTTTACTTCGAAAACCAGTTGCTGATTGGTCTTCGGTGTATTCATATTGACCTTGTACAATTTCGCCCAACCGTCGTGATTGCTCGAAATGATCGCCATATCCGGTTCCGGTAGGAACACTTGGGGCTTGACCCCAGCGTCGGTAAAATCCTTGTCCGCTTCATTGCTGACAGTCCTAATCTGCTGCGATGCGTTTGATCGATAAAGCAATCTTTCCTTTCCTGAATCGCTATCGTAGCCGCGCGCCATGCGGATCACCCCCTCGGCATCGGCAAACCATGCCCCGACTATAGGATTGGTGCGCATGACATAGGAAAACTTACCCGTCTTGACGTCGACCTCAACGACCTCCGGGTTGTCCCAACGCTCCGTATTGTCTTTTGTCGAAGTGCGCTCGAGCAGTATTTTACCTTTATCATGATCGATATGACGAATTGTCGCAGCGGAACCGCCCGCGCTATCCCAAGCCAATTGGGTTACCTTCTTGGTCGGCACGTCGTAGGAAATCAGCCGACTGATATCGCCACGTTCACCGAAAAAGATTTCACGCGAAAGAACGGAGATAACGATCGAATCATTACCGACCCATCGCCAAGATCCGGCAGTGCGGTCCCCAGCCTCGCGAAACTCTTCTGTAGCGGCTATGAGATCGACTTTTTTAGTCGCGAGGTCCATAACGGCCAGATATTCGCGGCCATCCTGCACTTTTTGAAACAGCATCCGGTTGCCATCTGGCGAAATGCGAACGCCTTGAAGCGTCGGCTGCTTACCGAAATGTTCAACCGGAATGCGAACAGACGCGAATGGATTCGCGCTGGCTGAAATCGTAGTTGCAGACAAAGCTGCAGTAGCGGACAGCAGCAACCCCGCTAGTTTGGAAACACGCATATTAAAAAGCTCCCCAGCCTGAATTTATATCTTCGGCTATACTGTTTCAGCGGTGTGAAACAAGAAGGCTTTCGGTCTTGATCGGGTAAAAATCGACGAACGGCAATCCGCCGCTCGATCTTGGCTGAAATTTGACAATATCGGCGCAATACAAAAAGTTTTAAGTCTAATCTTGGCTAAAAAACCCGCCGAAGAACTCCTCCGGCGGGCTTTTGTTTTCAAGCAAGTATAACGAGATCAGACAGCACCATGCGCCAGCGCTGCCAGCAGCAACAGGGCAACGATGTTGGTGATCTTGATCATCGGATTTACGGCAGGGCCCGCCGTGTCCTTGTAAGGATCGCCGACGGTATCGCCGGTTACGGCTGCCTTGTGCGCTTCCGAACCCTTGCCGCCATGATGGCCGTCTTCGATATATTTCTTGGCGTTATCCCAGGCACCGCCACCCGATGTCATCGAGATGGCAACGAACAGACCGCCAACGATCACACCCAGCAACAACGCACCAAGCGCCGCAAAGCCATTGGCCTGCGTCGAAACGCCGGTGATGATGAAGTAGACCGCAATCGGGGCAAGCACCGGCAGCAATGAAGGAATGATCATTTCCTTGATCGCGGCCTTGGTTACCAGATCGACGGTGCGGGCATAGTTGGGCTTCGACTTGAAGGTCATGATGCCCGGGTCGTTCGCGAACTGATCACGCACATCCTTCACCACTTCGCCTGCCGCACGGCCAACCGCCGTCATGCCCATTGCACCGAACAGGTAAGGCAAGAGCGCGCCGAGCAGAAGCCCGACGATGACATAGGGGTTTTCAAGGCTGAAATCGACCTGCAGTTCCGGGAAGAACTCGCGAAGGTCGGTGGTGTAGGCGGCGAACAGCACGAGCGCTGCAAGCCCTGCCGAACCAATGGCATAGCCCTTGGTCACGGCCTTTGTGGTGTTGCCTACCGCGTCGAGAAGATCGGTTTTCTCACGAACCGAATCGTCCAGACCCGCCATTTCGGCGATACCGCCTGCGTTGTCGGTTACCGGACCATAAGCATCGAGCGCCACGACCATGCCGGCCAGCGCCAGCATCGCGGTTGCCGCAAAAGCAATCCCGATCACACCGGCCAACTGGTAGGAGATGATGATGCCGGCACAGATCACGATCGTCGGCAAAGCGGTCGATTCAAGACTGATTGCCAGACCCTGGATCACATTGGTGCCATGCCCCGTTTCCGAAGCCTTGGCGATCGAACGGACCGGGCGATAGTTGGTGCCGGTATAATATTCGGTGATCCAGATGATCAGACCGGTAACGATCAGACCCAGCAGCGAGCAATAGAACAGGGTAAGGCCGGTGAAGCCACCGACATCGTTGTTCATCCCGCCGAGCGCATGGCTGATAGCCCACCAGATCGCCGGAACCGAAAGCACCGCCGTAACCAGAAAGCCCTTGTACATCGCGCCCATGACATTGTTGGAACGACCGAGCTTGACGAAATAGGTGCCGATGATCGAGGTGATCACGCAAACGCCGCCGATCAACAGCGGCAGGCTCATGAGGTTCATGAAAAGCGCCGTGTCGGTTACGCCCTT
>JBOFLS010000187.1:0-12408 GCA_051657985.1 Sphingorhabdus sp.
GGAAACACCGTAGCCCCCGTCACCTGTTCCGCCCGGTCGGTCAGGAACAACGCCGATGGATTGCCCACCTCTGCCAATCCCTGATCATCCATGGCAAATACGCCGATTTCATCGGTACCGCCAAAACGGTTCTTGTTTGCGCGAAGGATGCGATACTGGTGGCTGCGTTCGCCTTCGAACGCCAAAACGGTATCGACCATATGTTCGAGGACGCGAGGCCCTGCGATCGTTCCATCCTTGGTCACATGCCCAACAAGCATAAGGGCTGTACCGCGTTCCTTGGCGAAACGGATCAGTTCCTGCGCAGAGGCCCTCACCTGACTGACCGTGCCGGGCGCACCCTCGATAAGATCGCTGTGCATCGTCTGGATGGAATCGATGATCAGCAGCGCAGGCGGCTTCGAACCGCCCAGTGTCGTCAGGATATCGCGCACCGATGTCGCTGCCGCCAACTGCACCGGCGCTTCTCCCAATCCCAGTCTTCGCGCGCGCAGTCGCACCTGATCGACCGCCTCTTCCCCAGAGATATAGGCAACGTCCAACCTCCGAAACGCAAGGTTTGCAGCCGTTTGCAACAATAGGGTCGACTTTCCTATTCCCGGATCGCCACCCAGTAAGGTGGCCGATCCCGGCACCAGCCCGCCACCCAGCGCGCGGTCGAACTCGGCAATCCCGGTCGAAGCGCGCGGTGGCAACGCGATATCGCTGTCCAACCCCACCAGCCCGACTGCACGACCGCCAGTCTGTAGGTGATGTTTCATTTCGAAAACGGTCGCGCCCGCTTCTTCAACCAGCGAATTCCAAGTGCCGCAATCCTCGCATTGTCCCTGCCAGCGGGGAGAAACCGAACCGCATTCCTGACAGACATACCGTTTTTTCGCTTTAACCATGACCGCTGAAATAAGCGGAACGTTTGTGGAACGCAAGATCAAGATTGCCGCCTGCCTTAATCCTTGCGCGCCGTGCCCCTGCCTGTCACATCTGTTTTCATGAGGGAAAAGGAACTGCGACTGGCGTTGATCTGCTATGGCGGGGTCAGTCTTGCGATCTATATGCACGGCATTACACGCGAAATCTGGCATCTGGTGCGCGCGAGCCGGGCTTTTCTGGAAGACAAGCCGACATCGGGCGGTAGCGAGGCGGTGTATCGCGATTTGTTGGAAATGATCGAGGCCAAATCGGGTACCCGCATGCGCGTGCTGACCGATATCATTGCGGGCGCAAGCGCAGGGGGGATTAACGGCGTGTTCCTTGCCCAAGCGATCACCACTGGCCAGTCGCTCGAACCGCTGACCGATCTGTGGCTCAAAAATGCCGATGTTGAGGTGCTGCTCGATCCCGACGCCCGCCCCTTGTCCCGGTTCTCCAAATTCTGGGCCGCACCGATTGCCTGGGCTGTACTGCGGCGGCGCGGGGGTGCGGTCGAGCGGACCGTCGCCGAGGAAGCACAGGATGAAGTTGCGACCAAGCTGTCGCGCTTCGTCCGCGCCCGCTGGTTCCAGCCGCCCTTTGGCGGACTTGGCTTTTCTACGTTGCTACTCGATGCGTTGCTGGCGATGGAGCAGCAGGGAGCTTCGCAGTCGCTGTTACCTGCGGGCCAGCCGCTCGACCTGTTCGTCACCGTTACCGATTTTCACGGCCATCACGAACATCTGCAGCTTAACAGCCCGACCAACGTTACCGAAACCGAGCACCGGATCAGCATAGGCTTTTCAACGCGCGGGAATAGTGTCGGGAAGCTGGCCGATATTCCCGAGTTGGTCTTTGCCGCGCGGGCGACCGCAAGCTTTCCCGGTGCCTTTCCGCCCTTCACCGTGCGCGAATTGGACGGGCTGATCAAAGCGCGTGCGATACGGTGGGATAGACGCGACGCCTTTCTGAAGCGCGTGCTGCCCGAACAGTTTGCGGCAGGAACGGCAGAAGATGCCTTTCTGATTGACGGCTCGGTACTCGCTAACGCACCCTTTGCCCAAGCCATTGATGCCCTGCGGAACCGCCCGGCACGGCGCGAGATTGACCGGCGTTTCGTTTATATCGATCCCAAGCCCGGCCTGCCCAGCTTCCGCATCCGCGGGCGCGGCAAACCGGGTGATATCGAGATAAAAACACCGGGCTTTTTCGCGACGATCTTTGGCGCCACTTCGGATATCCCGCGCGAACAGCCGATTCGTGACAGCCTGAACACAATCGAAGGCCGGTCCCGCCGGATTGAGCGGATGCGCGAAATTACCGAGCATCTGCAAATCGAAGTCGAAGCGATGATCGAAACGATGCTGGGCAAGACCTGGTTCCTTTCCAAACCCACACCCGAACGCATGCGCAAATGGCGGATGACGATGCTGGAAAAATCGGCCGCGGCGACCGGTTACAGCTATCCGGCTTATGCGCATTTGCGAATGATGGGCGTGCTCGACGATATCGTCGCCACCGCCCGTCGCGCTTGGCCAGAGGGCAATAACGAACATTTCCGCAAGCTACGCGAGGCGCTTTGGGGGGAGGTCTGCCGCCGCGGACTCAACCGGATGACCGGTGCCAAGGGCAAGGTGGCGGCAGCATCGTCGATCGCCTTCTTTCGCGAGCAGGATGTGCGCTTTCGCATCCGCAGCTTGCGTTTCCTCGCCCGCCGCCTTGCCGAAGATGTCGAAGAGACGACCGAACTACCGGTCCATGCTGCGGATGGTCTGCGTCGGGCGATCTATGCCTCGCTGGCGCGCTATCTCGAATTCGAAACCGCCGAGTTTCTGGGTGCGGAAATCGCGCATGCAGCGCGCGGCGGTATCGACGACCCGGCCGCCCTGCTCGACCTGCTTGCCGCGCGACGCAATTTGGAGGTTGCCGACATCGCCACCGATACCGCGCTCAACGCCGCGCTGGCAGCTTTTCCGAGCGAAGGAACGCGCATCATCTTGCTTGGTTATCTGGGCTATATTTTATACGATATCGCGACCTTACCGCTGCTGCAGGGGGAGGGCCTGGATGAATTCGATCCCATCAAGGTCGACCGTATCTCTCCCGACGACGCGACGACGATACGCAAGGGTGGCGCTGCCGCAACTCTGAAGGGCATCGAATTCAACAATTTCGGGGCCTTTTTCAGCCGTGCCTATCGAGAGAATGACTATCTGTGGGGGCGGCTGCACGGGATTGATCGTTTGATCGACATCGTGCTGTCGTCCATGCCCGGGCACCTCTCTGCCGAACGCGCCGAGGTGATGGCCTTGAAGCAAAGGGCCTTTGCCGCCGTGCTGGAGGCGGAAGCGCCGCGGTTGACGCGGATACAGCCGCTGATTGCGGAATTGCGCGCGGAGATCTCTGGTATCAGAGCGTGACGACCTCAAAATTGTTCCAACTCCGTTCGTCCTGAGTAGCTCTGAAGCCGAATGGCTGAAGAGCGTATCGGAGTCGAAGGCCACCGAAGGTGAACGGTCTGGTGCTTCGATACGGCACTTCGCCTGCGGCTCAGCACCTACTCAGCACGAACGGCTCAATTCTTATATATCAGCAATCTCGCAAACTCTATTTCTTCAGCGTATTGTAAACCACCTCGACAAAGGCATCGGCGGTGATGAAGCCATCCGCCTTCACACCATAACCATCGGCGGGGCGCATTGCCTTGATCTGCTCCAGCGTCTTGCCTTCTTTTATTCCGGCCTCCACTTTGGCGATGGTGGCAGCGATCATGTTGCGGTGGTTTTGCAGGTCGGCTTTGGTCGCCATCGCGCCGTGACCGGGAATGATTTTGGTCTGGTCATTGGCAATTGCCAGCACCTTGTCGGCCGCTGCGACAAACCCGTGCGGATTGCCGCCGCTCTTCACATCGACAAAAGGAAAGCTGATCTGCAGCATGAACAGATCGCCCATGTGGATCACGTTCGATTTGGTCCAATGAATGATGCTGTCGCCATCGGTATGCGCGGCGGGCATATGAATGACGCGCACCTCTTCGCCGTTGAGGTGCAGCTTCAGGCCATCGGCATAGGTGACCACTGGCAGAGCCGCCTTTGGCGCAGGTGGAACGGTATTTCCGGCGACCGTTGCTCCTGCTACCATCCGCACGCGGACATTGTCGTGCGCCATGATCAGCGCGCCCGCCTTGCCGAAATTCTCGTTCCCGCCGGTGTGATCGAAATGCCAGTGGGTGTTGATCAGGAATTTGACCGGGGTTGCACCAAGATCGGCAACCGCCTTTTGAATCTTCGGGGTCAGCGGGGCGAACTGATCGTCGATCAGGACCGTGCCATCCTCGCCATAGGAAACGCCGATATTGCCGCCTGCGCCAAACAGCACAGCGACACCGGGGGCGAGCTGCTGAGTCTTGATCTCAACCTTGCTCAAATCCTGCTGGGCACGAAGCGGAACGGCAAGGATAACTGAAAGAATGGCGGTGGCCAAGGTGCGTTTCAACATGGCGGCTCTCCTACAAAGGATCAGGTCGCTGCTTCTAGCTTGATCTCGCCTGCATCTACCAGCAGTTTCAGCATCACCGCCGCCCCGCATTGCTGCGACCGCGCGGTCGAACTGAACTTGCCATCGGCGACGAACTTGCCGCGCTCGTAATGGTTGGAAAAACTCCATAGATAGGGCGTCGGTACACCCAGTCTGCGATAACCAAGACCATTATACGCCTCCAGCCGATACAGCGTCTGTTCAAGACTCCAATCCTTCTGACCGGTATAGCCGAGCAAACGCAACGCGTCCTTGGCACTCGATTCCCAATCCGAAGGCGGCAGCCATTGTGCCGGGCGCCCTGCAGGCACCTGTCGTGTGCGTGCGCTTAGAGGAAAGTCGCCATTGTGCAAATGGGCGCGGAAGTTGAAGCTTGCCTCCAGTCCGTGGGTCACCGCGATAAAAAACCAGGGTACGCCCGTAACCGCCTCGACCCGTGCATAGCGATCGCGTGACCGGCGCATCATATCGAGATGCCAGTTGGCGCTGTCGGCATATTGACGGCGCACCGTCAGCGAAGCGAACATCCGGGCATATTCGCTCTTCAGGCTTGCATAATCGCGCGCCTTGCTAAGCGGGCGGGCGGGTTCGCTCTCGACCGACGATGTTTCGGGCTTCGGCTGTTCAAGCGCGGTATCATCGGAAGACGTCGGCATCGACGGAACGCCCGGCTGGAAAATGATCTGCGGCTGCGGTCGTTCTTCCTGCACAAGGAAGCGAATGCCCTTATCCTTGGGTGATGCGCCAAGGCCGATCGGAAGCAAGCGCAACATTTCCGGCAATTCATGCTGGTTCTGGTGCAGTTCTGCCAGCAGCTCCCCTGCCTGGTCGGCAAAACTAAGGTCGGTTGGCTCGGAGCGATCGACCAGCGCAACCAGCCGCGGCATGGCAAACTGGTATATCGAGTCGGTGACATCCGCAAGCGATGCACCTTTGCCAAGCGCAAGCGGCGATTGCGGCAGGCCTTTGCGATCGGCCTCGCGTTCCAGGGTGATCACGCTATCAGCGATGCGCAGAAAACTCATCGGCTTGCGCGGAAGGATATCGGTGATTTCCTTCGGCAGTTCCAAGCCAAAGATCTTGCCATCCTGTGCGAGGACACGTCCGCCGACGCTCAACGCAACCGCGCTGCCGCCTATTGCTCTCAAGAAATCACGCTTACCGAGTTCGCTCTGCCCCATCGACTCGCTCCTCTAAACAATAGCTTAGCATTTGTGATGGCGAGAGTCTTGCGGATGGATGCAAATTTTACTTTGCGCAAAGTCCCTCCCCTTCACGGGAGGGGTTGGGGTGGGGTCCGTCAGGGTAGCGCTGTCACTGCAGGACCCCCCGCTGCGACTAGGCATCGAAGATGCCAAGTCTCACTGCCATTCCCCTAAAGGAGAGGGGAAGCTTAATCCGTCAAATCGTCCCAAAACTCTTTGACCTTGTTGAAAAAACCGCGAGATTGCGGGCATTCTTCGCCGGTTTCGGTTTCACGAAATTCGCGCAACAATTCCTTTTGCCTCGCGGTAAGTCGTGTGGGCGTTTCAACGTCGATTTGAATCACAAGATCGCCCCTGCCCCGCCCCTGCAGTACGGGCATTCCTACTCCGCGGACGCGCAGTTGCTTGCCTGACTGGATCCCTTCGGGGATCATCACTTCATGCTTGCTGCCGTCGGGACCGGGAATTTCGATTTCCCCGCCCAACGCCGCCACGGTGAAGCTGATCGGTGCGCGGCAAAACAAGGTGGTGCCGTCACGCTCGAACACCTTGTGCCGCTTCACATGAATGAAGATGTAAAGGTCGCCCGGCGGTGACCCGTTCGGCCCCGCTTCGCCCTTGCCCGCTACACGGATACGCGTGCCTTCATCAACGCCGGGGGGGATATTGACTTCGATCTTTTGCCGTTCGTCGATGCGCCCGTCCCCGCCGCATTTGCGGCATGGGTCCTCGATCACCTCACCCCGGCCATGGCAGGTCGGGCAGGTTCGCTCGACGACGAAAAAGCCTTGTTGCGCCCGTACCTTGCCCTGGCCTGCGCACAGATTGCAGCGTCGCGTGCTGGTACCCGGCTTGGCCCCGGTCCCGGAACAATCGCCGCATTTCGCGGCGACATCGATCGCAATTTCGGTGGTTCGACCGTGAAAGGCGTCTTCCAGACTGATTTCGAGGTCATAACGCAAATCGGCACCACGCACCGGCCCGCGCTGCCGTCCTCCGCCAAAGGCATCGCCGAAAAAGCTTTCGAAAATATCTGAAAAGTCGGAAAATCCCGCTCCGCCACGACCGCCGCCACCCATTCCGCCATTCTGGAACGCGGCTTTGCCATATTGGTCATAGGCGGCGCGTTTCTGCGGATCCTTCAGCACGTCATAGGCTTCGCTGACCGCCTTGAACTTGGCTTCGGCTTCGGCATTGCCGGGATTGCGGTCCGGATGGCATTCCATCGCCAAACGGCGATAGGCGGACTTCAGCGTCTTTTCATCCGCTGTCCGCTCGACCTGAAGCAATTCGTAATAATCTATGTCGAGGCTCAAGACTTGTTACTCCCATGCCCACCCTTCGTCATTCCCGCGAAGGCGGGAATCCATCACCTGCCGAATGAATTTCAATTGCCGGTGATGGACCCCCGCCTGCGCGGGGGTGACGAACATGGTTTACCTTTAGTCCTTTTTATCCTCATCGACTTCCGAGAACTCGGCATCGACGACATTGTCATCGGCCTTGCTCTCATCGGCCGGAGCTGCCGACGCACCCGCCGCCTGTTCCTGCTCATAGATCGCCTGACCCATCTTCATCGCCGATTGGGCCAGGGCGTTTGCCTTTTCCTTCATCGCCTCGGGGTCGCCGCCTTCAATCGCAGTCTTGGTCTCCGCAACCGCCGCCTCGATTTCAGCCTTCAGGCCGGCATCGATCTTGTCGCCATGCTCTTCAAGCTGCTTTTCGGTGGTGTGAACAAGGCTCTCGGCGTTGTTGCGGGCTTCAGCAGCCTCGCGGCGCTTCTTGTCTTCCTCGGCAAACTGTTCGGCATCACGAACCATCTGGTCGATATCGGCATCCGACAGACCGCCCGAAGCCTGGATCTTTATCTGCTGTTCCTTGCCGGTGCCCTTGTCCTTCGCGGTCACACTGACCAAGCCATTGGCATCGATGTCGAAGGTAACCTCGATCTGCGGCACGCCGCGCGGTGCTGGCGGGATGCCGACAAGGTCGAAATTGCCCAGCAGCTTGTTATCCGCCGCCATTTCGCGTTCGCCCTGGAACACGCGGATCGTCACCGCATTCTGGTTGTCGTCCGCGGTCGAGTAAACCTGCGATTTCTTGGTCGGGATCGTGGTGTTGCGATCGATCATGCGGGTGAACACGCCGCCCAGCGTCTCGATGCCGAGTGACAGCGGGGTCACGTCAAGCAACAGCACGTCCTTGACGTCGCCTTGCAGCACGCCTGCCTGAATGGCGGCGCCCATGGCGACGACTTCGTCAGGGTTTACGCCGACATGCGGTTCCTTGCCGAAAAAGCCTTTCACGACTTCGCGCACCTTGGGCATGCGGGTCATGCCGCCGACCATCACGACTTCGTCGATCGCGTCGGCCTTCAGGCCCGCATCGGCCAGCGCCTTTTTGCAAGGCTCCAGCGTACGCTTGATCAGGTCATCGACCAGCTTTTCCAGATCGGAGCGGCTGATATTCTTGACGAGGTGTTTCGGTCCGTTCTGGTCCGCTGTAATGAAGGGCAGGTTGACCTCGGTCGTCTGCGCCGAGCTCAGCTCGATCTTCGCCTTTTCTGCTGCTTCCTTCAGGCGCTGCAACGCCAGCTTGTCCTTGGTCAGGTCGATGCCTTCGCCTTTTTGGAAATCAGCTGCCAGGAATTCGACGAGCTTCGAATCGAAATCTTCACCGCCCAGGAAGGTGTCGCCATTGGTCGACTTCACCTCGAACACGCCGTCACCGACTTCGAGGATCGAGATATCGAACGTGCCACCGCCAAGGTCGTAAACCGCGATGGTCTTGTTCTCATCCTTGTCGAGGCCATAAGCAAGCGCCGCTGCGGTCGGCTCGTTGATGATGCGCAGCACCTCAAGGCCCGCAATCTGCCCCGCATCCTTGGTCGCCTGGCGCTGCGCGTCATTGAAGTAAGCGGGAACGGTGATGACGGCCTGCGTTACGGTTTCGCCGAGATAAGCTTCGGCGGTTTCCTTCATCTTCTGCAAAGTGAACGCGCTGATCTGCGAAGGCGAATAATCCTCGCCGCCGGCCTTGACCCAAGCGTCGCCATTCTTGCCCTTGACGATCTGATAGGGGACGAGCTCCATGTCCTTCTTGGTCATGGGATCGTCAAAGCGGCGGCCGATCAGGCGCTTCACCGCATAGATTGTGTTGTCTGGATTGGTCACCGCCTGGCGCTTGGCAGGCTGTCCGATCAGGCGCTCACCATCTTTCGCAAAAGCGACAATCGAAGGCGTCGTGCGCGCGCCTTCCGCATTTTCAATAACTTTCGGCTGGCCGCCTTCCATTACTGCGACGCAGCTGTTGGTCGTACCAAGGTCGATACCGATTACTTTTGCCATTCTTTTCTTACCCCGAAAATAAAATTAGCCCTGTCGTCGGCTTGTCGCAGCCCCATCAGGCACCGCACGCCGACTATAGGCGGGCGATATAGGTGGCAATTCGCTTGGCACAAGCCTTTGCCTTTCCTACATTGTGAAAACGAACGGTAATGTCCCGTTTCGGCAATATAATGTGGAAAGGTGAAACGACCCGATGTTGACCATGCGCGCGCGATTGGGATTGCTGGCAGCCCCGTTTTTGGCGGTTGTTCTTGGTGGATGCGAACCGACGCCGCAATTGCGAGTGCATGATGCGGTGGTAAAGCTGTCGCCGGTCGATAGCAATCCGTCCGCCATGTACTTTACCGTACGCGGTGGTCCGGAAGATCTTTATCTGATGTCGGTCAGTTCCCGTTCGGTCATCCGTACCGAAATGCACGAAAGCAAGGTCGATCCGAAAACCGGCGCGATGACGATGGCACCGCTCAATCGGGTATTGATCCCTGCCGACGGCAAGGTCGAATTCAAACGGGGCGGAAAGCATGTCATGGTTTGGGGGGTCAATATGGTTGGCCGCCGACTGGGTGAAATCGATGTGCAATTCCTGTTTTCAAACAACAAACGCATTGTGGTGAAAGCCCGTGTCGAGGAAATGGATGGACGCGAACCCGATGAGAAAACGGGTCATAGCGGCCACTGATGTTCGGGCGGCATTCATCCGGCCGGGCAATGACAGCGCGCGAGATTGCGCTTGCCCGATCCATATTCAAGGATGCGATCGATTATGATCGGGTATTTATTCACAAGCGCAAATGGTGGTGGTTCCAGCCACGACGGATCACGATGGCGCCTGATGGGCATTTGTGGTTTCACCCCGACAGCGATTTGTTTTGTGATGACTTCTGCGACCGCGATCTAAATCTGCAAGGTCTTTTTTTGCACGAACTGACGCATGTATGGCAGCATCAACAAGGGATTTTCCTGCCACTGAAACGCCACCCCTTTTGCCGTTACGACTACAGCCTGAAACCTGGATGGAAGCTGGACCGATATGGATTGGAACAGCAGGCGGAGATAATCCGGCACATATTTCTCCTCAAGAGCGGCGCGCGCGTGGCAGGCGCGCCACCGCTCAGTCAATATGAGGGGGTGCTGCCTTTTTAGAGTTCGACCGCATTTGCATGACCTATCAGCGTAGGCCTCGCCACAGGGCATCCGCGGTGTCGCGATCGGCATGGATCATAGGCCCCTTACCTCTGTCGTCGATGCCGTTTATGTGGGACTTTAAACTCTGATGACATTATATTGATCCGTTCGCCCCCCGGCCTTCGCCAGGGCAGGCTCTGAGGAGCGTTGGGGCCGAAGGCGGCGCTTACGCCAACTCGTAAGACTGAAACGCGTCTCGAAGGGCCTTAAGAGTGCTTCGAGACAGAAGTTCAATCTTCGATTTGACGCTGCGCGTCGCCTTTGGCTCCACTTCTTCCTCAGCACGAACGGGGTAGATTAATCTGATGTGATCACGCTATAAAGCTTGGGTCATTGCGCTCCAAGATTGTTTATGGCTGTTTGCCTAATCCGGAGAATAAGGACCGGCTCCAGTTTTTCCAGATTGGCATCCAATGCGTGTATGAAGGGAACTGGTTTTACTCATCCAACGTTAAGCAAGCAGGTTGCAGTCTTTGCATTGCATCATGAAAGGAACCGAGCATGTCGAAACTGCTAGTCGCATCGTTAATTGCAGCCACACTTCTGCTATCCGCCTGTAATACCGTGAAAGGTGTAGGTCGTGATATAGAGTCGGTCGGCGAGGCCGGAGATCGCGCAATCTAGGCGGCTTCAACGTCTTCGAGTTGTTGCGAAGTTTCAGTTCCTGCCGATCTGTCGCGTCTCTTTTGCGTGAACCAGATGGCCACGAGCGCCAGTTCGTACAGCAGACATAATGGTATTGCCAAAAGCAGCTGTGATACGACATCGGGAGGGGTCAGTACCGCCGCGATGACAAAAGCACCGACAATCGCATAACGGCGCCCGGCTTTCAGCTGATCGCGTGTTACTATACCTGCGCGTTCAAGCAACATCAGCAACACCGGAAGCTGAAAAGCGACGCCGAAGCCAAAAATGAAAGTAGTCGCGAAACTGAGGTAATTGCCGACACCAGGCAACGCTTCTTGTGTCACCCCGCCAACATTTCCTTCAAAACCCAATAGAAAATCGAGCGCCACCGGCATCGCGCCGAAATAGGCAAGGCTTGCCCCGAGCCCAAAAAGGATTGGTGTCATCAACAAAAAAGGAAGAAACGCCTTTTTTTCATTACGATATAGACCAGGTGCGACAAAGCGCCAGATTTGCGTTGCGAGCACGGGAAAGCTCACCATCATCGCCGCAAACAGCCCAACTTTCACTTGTACAAAAAAGGCCTCGAAAACGTCGGTATAGATCAGCTTGTCCTGCCCGACATTTTTAAGCGGTTGCACCAGCCAACCGTAGATCGGCTGTGCGAAATAGAAACAGATACCGAAGGAAATGGCTAGCGCCACAACGCACCAGAGCAGCCGGTTGCGCAATTCGATCAAATGATCGAGCAGAGGCATCTTGCTGTCATCTATCTCGTTCATGGCAATGACTCAGCCGCAGGCTTCGGCTTGGTTTTGGGCTTTGATCTGGTTTTTGGCTTTGCCTGCTCTGCCTGTGCGGGCTTCGGATCTGGAGGTGGCAGCGAGTCATATTCGCGAGCCGTAGAGTTTACAGGTGGATGTTCGCGCATGATCCGCTCATTTTCCGCCTGCCATTTCTTTTCAAGTTCTTCGAGTTCGGACTGACGTACCATCTCGTCGATACCGCTGCGAAAATGTGCGGCCATTCGCCGCGCCTTGCCCAGCCAGTTGCCGACATAACGCAGCACACGCGGCAGATCTTTGGGGCCGATCACCAATAGGGCGATCAGCGCGACCAAAATCAGCTCGCTTGATGCGATATCAAACATATTTCCGGCCCCGTTAACTGGGTTCAGCTGACTTTATCGGTCTGCTTATCAGCATCAACTACCGTAGGTTGCGCGCTTTCGATACGGGGGGCAGGCTTGGCCTCATCGTCTTCGGTCATACCCTTTTTAAATTCCTTGATACCCTTGGCGACATCGCCCATCATGCCCGAAAAACGACCTTTGCCAAATAGTAACAAGACGATGATGCCGACGATCAGCCAATGCCAGATGCTGAAACTACCCATTTTTCCAAACTCCTTACAAGGGACGAACCCCGATTGCTGCTCTTGTACCAGCACCCTTGCCAAGAGATTTAGGCGCTTTCATCACCAATTTCCAGTTCGCTTTCGTCTTCTGCAGGCATATCCCCGCTTTCAACCCTGGAAGATTCCTGCAAACCTTCGAAAGCCAAATCGACCGGATCGAGCAATCCCGCCGCTTTCAGGTC
>JBOFLS010000188.1:0-2469 GCA_051657985.1 Sphingorhabdus sp.
CATCGACAAAGGGGTGGTTGCGTGCAATGCCATAGGCATAGGCAGCTGCGAGTGCAGCCGCGTCGGGTTCGCCATAGGCGGACAGGTTTTGCGGGCGCGCCATTGCGCTTTCCAGCAGGGTCGCATCGCGCACGCCCTCTCCGCCGCCATGTTCGGCCAGCTGCTCGGCATGCGCTGCCATCGCCACGTCGATCGTGACCCAGATCCATTTCTGCGCCACTATTGTTACTTCGCGAGTTCGCGCAAGGCCCGCTTGCGGCGTGCCATCACTTCCCGCGCGGCGGCCATTTGCGTCTCGAAATCATCCGAGGGTTCGGTTAAGGAGATCGTCTGGCCATCATCGGCGAGGTTCAGCGGATCGCCGGGCTTCAGCCCACGGCGACGCACAATATCGCTCGGCAGCGTGATCCCGACTGAATTGCCAACCTTTATAATCTTGACCTGTGCGTTCATACGAGCGTTATAACATGATTGCTGGAAAAATCAAGTTTTCCGGTTATAGCTTATGATGCGCCCCCAAGCTCGCCTTGATCCGTTCCAGCGTCCCTTTCCGCAACGCTTGCTTGTTCCACGCATAGGACCCACTCGGCAGCGCCGCCAATTGTGCGGCAATGCCCAAAGCGGTGGCCTCTACCTTGTCCGCCTCCGCCAGCATATCGAGATAGCCTGCCTCGACCGCGCCCGTCGGATCGTAGATAAAGCCCTGCATCGTCGCGCGCGTCGCATGGGTGGGGTTCAGTCGGTCGCGTGACAGTTCCAGCGCGAAGAGCGGTAGGTTCATCCCCGTCACGGCCTCATTCGCGCCGATCTTGTATTCGCCTGCCGCCCCAACGCGTGTGTCGCAGGCATTGAGGATGAAGACCCCCATCGCGATCGCATGGCCGGTGCAGGCGGCAACCACGGGCAATGGCCCGCCATAGAGGCGCAGCAACAGTTCCGCACCGGCATCGAGCAGCGTGTACACCCCGCCCGCCCCAAGGCTGGCAAAAGCGTTCAGATCGAACCCGCCCGAAAAACGCCCTGCGCGCCCAGCGAGCACAATCGCCTTGGCCTCTGCTTCCGCCTTGTCGAGCGCCGCGTTCAGTGCTGTCAGCATCTCGAAATTGATCGCATTGGCCTTGCCGTCATCCATACGGATCAGGGCGATGTCGTTCTCGATTTCGATGGTGGCGGACATGGGAGACTCTCCTTGAAAGTTTAATCATGCGATTAAAGCGAACGTTTACGTAAACGTCAACCTGTATGTTGAAGGCGATAGAATTGGGGCCAGACAATTTCATGGTCTGGCGAGGTACAAAGACGCAATGGATTTCAGGCCGAGCCCTGGCGATCAAGCCCCCTTTGCGCCTTTGCGTCTTGTCTAGCCATGCAATGGCTAGACGCCCATCTTTCCTATGGCGAAGGCGGGCTCAATCACTATGTTGTGATCAATATCTATTCAAGGAGCCTAACCCATGACCCAGACCCTTTCCGAATATACGCCGCCTAAGGTCTGGGAATGGAACAAGGAAAATGGCGGCCGTTTTGCCAATATCAACCGGCCGATTGCGGGGGCGACGCATGATAAGGAACTGCCCGTCGGCAAGCATCCGCTGCAGCTTTATTCGCTGGGCACGCCCAATGGACAAAAGGTAACTGTGCTGCTGGAGGAGCTGCTCGCGGCGGGATATAAGGGTGCCGAATATAATGCCTGGCTGATCGATATCAGCAAGGGCGACCAGTTCGGATCGGGTTTTGTCGATATCAACCCCAACTCGAAAATCCCGGCGCTGGTGGACCGATCGGGGCCAACGCCACAGCGGGTGTTTGAGTCGGGATCGATCCTGATCTATCTGGCGGAAAAATTCGGCGCGTTTCTGCCGAGCGATGCTGCCGGGCGGACCGAGACCTTAAACTGGCTGATGTGGCAGATGGGTGCGGCACCGATATTGGGCGGTGGGTTCGGGCATTTCTATGCTTATGCACCGTTTAAGATCGAATATGCGATCGATCGCTATGCAATGGAGGTGAAGCGGCAACTCGATGTGCTTGACCGTAATCTAGCCCAGCGCGAATTCGTTGCGGGAGAAGACTATACGATTGCCGATATGGCGATCTGGCCCTGGTATGGCGCGCTGGCGATGGGGCTGGTCTATGAGGCGGGCGAGTTTCTGGATGTGGCGAGTTACAAGCATGTCCAGCGCTGGACCAAAGCGATCGCCGCGCGCCCAGCGGCGCAGCGCGGGCGGATTGTCAACCGGGTGATGGGCGATCCAGCGCAGTGCCTGCCCGAACGGCATGATGCGAGCGATTTCGAGACGCGGACATTGGACAAACTGATTGCGTCCGGGGAATGGCCGAAACCGGGGTGATTTTGGGGTTCGCGCAGAGAGCGCAGAGATTTCGCAGAGACCGCAGAGGGGGTGCGATTGCGGCGAAGCCGCTTTCAAACTTGCCGTATCGCCGAAATTTGAGCTGCTGTTGAGGGAA
>JBOFLS010000189.1:0-2579 GCA_051657985.1 Sphingorhabdus sp.
AGTGGCGATTGCTTTCCATCGTTTCATAAGTCGCGTTCAGACGCACCGCTGCCGCCGCGCCAAGGGGAGCGTTAAGATCGGCTGACAGATCCCAGCCGCCAAAACTGTTGATGCTGGCGCGTACCGCACCGAACGTCTCTTCGGCGATGGGCGTTTTCTGCACGCGGTTGATGATCCCGCCACCGCCGCCGCGACCGAAAATCAGAGCGTAGGGGCCCTTCAATATTTCGACCCGTTCGATGTTGTAGAGACCGCGATAATATTGCACGTCGTCACGTACACCATCGAGGAAGAAGTCTGCGGTACTGTTCTGCCCGCGCAATGTAATCTGATCGCGGTTGCCTTCGCCCTGCCCTACGGTTGTGCCAGGCACATAACGCAACACTTCTCCCAAGCTGTATTGCGCTTGGTCGTCCAATTGTTCACGGGTGACGACATGGATCGACTGCGGCACATCGATAAGCGGAGTGTCGGTTTTCGTTGCCGTAACGATATCCTGCGCGACATATCCGGTGCTGGAACCGGTAACGATGATCGTACGGCAATCTTCGCACTGTTCGCCGCCCTCGGCCGCATATTCACCTGCATAAACCGGCATCGACACTGCGGTGCAAATAGTCAAACCCGAAATTCCAATCAAACGCAACATTCGAAATTCCCTTATTGAGAAAGATTCTCAACTCCCTGCCCAGCCTCTATTGCGAATCGTTATCATATGCAATTGCAAATAAGGTCGCGGGTTGAACTTTTTTGAAATCTGCATATCAGCTGTAAAAAAGGAGAGCCGAATGAAGGCAATTATCTGGCACAATCCCGATTGCGGCACGTCGCGCAAGACGCTGGCAATCCTTCGGGAAACGCCCGGGATCGAGCTTTCTATAATCGAATATAAAAAGACTCCATTCACCCGTGCCAAGCTTGAGCAATTGTTCCGCGATGCAGACCTTTCCCCTCGCCAAGCCTTACGCCTGCGTGGTTCTCCTGCCGAAGACTTGGGTCTGATCGAGGATGCCGCTGACGAGGCCATTATCGATGCAATGACGAAGCACGCCATTCTGGTTGAACGCCCTTTCGTCGAAACCGAAAAAGGTGTGCGTCTCTGCCGTCCGCAGGATAAGGTGCGCGAAATTTTATAGATCGCGCCTGTGTGAGTAAGGAGTTACCATAGTCCTGAGCCTGGCGAAGAGTGCCTAGCAAATTAGCGTAAACCGTGAGGCGCTCTTCGACAGGATCAGAATAGTAGAGCGGACTATGCAGTAAAGGGGGAGTGATGCGCAAATTCTTAAAATGGCTGGCCATCCTGCTCGTCATTGCAGTCGCAGGCCTGTTTCTTTGGGGTTTTGCCGGCGATATTCCAGCCAAAGAGCTGCGTATCAAATATGCGAACGCCGAGTCGGAATTCGTGGACCTGGGCAACGGTATGACAGTCCATCTGCGTGACGATGGGCCTAGGCAGGCCCCCGCGATCATCCTTCTGCATGGGTCCAACGCATCGCTGCACACATGGCAGCAATGGGTTGACCGATTGGATAAGGATTACCGCATCATCCGTTTCGATCAGTCTGGCCACGGTCTTACCGGACCGCATCCCAAAGACGATTACAGCATCGCCGCCTTTGTCGATACGGTGGACCGGGTTGCCCGAAACCGGGGTCTGACCCGATTTTATCTTGGCGGCAACAGTATGGGCGGTGGCATTGCCCATGCCTACGCCGTCCGCCATCCCGGAAAGCTTGCCGGGCTGATCCTGGTCGATCCCAGCGGTGCCCCCGATGCCAAGCCCAGGCAGCTGCCCATCGGTTTCCGTATCATGGCCATGCCGGGCATCAACCGGCTGGCGACGGTAATCACCCCGCGCAGCGTCATTGAAAAAAGCTTACAGGGCAGCGTCAGCAATCAGGCAGTGGTGACGCCTGCCGAGGTCGACGAATATTGGGAATTGTTGCGCTATCCCGGCAACCGGGAAGCGACCCTTAAACGCTTTGCCGCCAAGCGGATGCCGATTGCCGAAAAGGACATATCAGCCGCCACACGTGCCATCCCCACACTGATATTGTGGGGAGAAGAAGATAAGCTGATTCCAGCAAGCGCAGCCAAATGGTTCGGCAAAATCTATACCCGCAATGTAACGCGTATTTATAAGGGCATCGGCCATTTGCCTATGGAGGAAAATCCGGAACAAAGCGCCGCAGACGTGCGAAAATGGCTGACCGCAGACAATCTGGAGGCCAAGCCGGCTCTGTAGCTAGGATCCGGACCTAAAGGCGCAAATTGCCGATGTCGGTGTGCGAGAGGTTTTCAAATAAAAAGCCCATCAAACAAGGCACCGAAATCTGTCGTATATTCGGGTTCAAAAGGAAATGTTGTTGGCCAGCTCGCCAAGCTTGGGTTATGTTCTCCTGAATGGCTGATTGCGACCGAACAGACAATATCAAGACAACTTCCACGGCCTTCCTGGGCGGCGGCGGGGAGATGGGGGCGATCATCCGTGCTTGGGACTGGAGCACGTCCAAACTCGGGGATCCGGGCGGATGGCCGCAAGCGCTGAAGACGGCGCTTAGGCTGATACTTAACAGCAG
>JBOFLS010000190.1:0-4669 GCA_051657985.1 Sphingorhabdus sp.
GCGACGGCCCGATGAAGCGCACGCATCTTCCCCTAAACGGCCTGCGTGTGTTCGATGCAGCGGCAAGACATTTGAGTTTCACGAAGGCGGCGGACGAGCTTGCAGTTACCCCCGCCGCGGTCGGGCAGCAGATCCGTGCGCTCGAAGACATGCTGGGCGTTGTACTCTTCCGCCGTACGCCTAAGGGACTGGAACTGACACCGGAAGCGGACAAGGGCCTCGATGCCTTGCGTGCGGGTTTCCTGCAGTTTGAAGAGTCGGTTCGCGCGATGCAATCGGGGCAGACATCCAACTACCTTACCATCGCTGCGCCGCGTGATTTTACCGCAAAATGGCTGACTGCGCGTTTGGCTCGCTATGGTGCGGGTAATCCTGATTTACAATTTACATTGGTAGCAGCCGACACAGAAATCGATTTCACTGAAGCCAATCTCGATATTGCAGTGCGCTTGGCCGATGGACCGGGTGAGCATGAAGGTGTAATGTTGGCAGCAGGAGCTTTTGTGACCGTGGTATCACCTGACGGCGGTGCCGATACGCCGATCGGCTGGCCCGGTTCTCCCGTTGTTGATGGAGAAGCCGCCTTGCGGCTGGGCGATGCGGGTTTGGCAATCGACGCGGCCGCGATCGGCCTTGGGCGTGCGACCGTGCCGCATTTGCTGGCTGAAACGGATCTGGCTGCGGGCCGTATCCGCGCACTCGATAACGCGAAAGAAAGCCGCTTGGCCTATTGGCTGGTTGCGCCCTTGCCGCAGTGGCGACAGAAAAAGGTGCGGGCGCTTGTCGAGGCTTTGACGGCTTGAAGCTTTTTAAAAACCGTAGGCCTTCAACAAGCTCAGGACTAGGGTTATCAACAGAACAATCTCAATTTGCTGCCGCTACATCCAACAGTCGCGTCATCAGTTGCGTGAAGGCCGCATTGTCGACTTCCTTGGCCGGATTGTTCCAGCTTCCCGAGATTGCATACCATAAGCCAGCCTTTGACTGGGTCAGAAAACTCATGGAAATCACACCCGGTTCCGATCCGCCCTTATAGCCAAAGTAACGCCATTTATCAGCTGCCCCTCGCCCGACGCCGCTGTTTACGGCCATGATGTCGCGTGCAGTCTGGCTGTTTACCCGGCGCAGATTATCGAGCAGGCGCGCGGCGTCGCCGGGTGAGGCAAACCATTCGATGCTGTCGATGGCAACGGGTCCCGATCCCAGTCGCGACATATCGATCGCTGCATAGGATAGCGCACTGCGTTCGCTTGCAAGCAATTGCCGCTGCCCGCCTTCGTTCGCCTTTTCAAAACGGTTGCGCAAGGTAGGATTGCTTTTCAACGCGAATGCCTCAATCGTGGTCAATATCGGCAGGGCCTTTTCGGGATCGCTGTGCCCGATACTTGCCAGTTTGCCTTCGACCGCATCGCGGCCCAGCTCGCGCATCAGCGCATCGGTCGCGCCATTGTCGCTGACCGAGATCATCCAGGTGGCCAGCGTCTGCAACGTGACCGGTGTATCGATCGGCCAGTTCTGCGTTGCGCTGGAACTATGGTTGCGGACACCGAGCGCAACTACATCGTTCCAGCGGCGTTGCTTGGCGGAAACCTGGCTGGCGAGTTCTGCCAGCACGTATAGTTTGAAGGTCGAGCCGATAGCAAATTGCCGATCGGCATTCAGTGCGTGCAGCGTCGAACCCCCCTTGTCGTCCAGCCGCTGGACGATGAAGCCGCTCTTGCCGGAAAGGGCGGAAAAATCCGCCTTGATCTTGTCGATAGTGTCGTTTTTTGCAGTGAAGCCTTTAACCAACAAGCCTGCAACCCTGAAAGGCGCCGATGCCTCGACCGTCAGTTCGACATTGGCGATCGCTTTTTCGAATTCGACTTGAACGGTCGCATTGTTCGCTCCGTTGCGGTTTACCGATGTCACCTTCAGCGCCGCTCCATATTGCCGGGCAAAACTGGCCGACAGCGCCCTGATCTGCAAAGGCGGAATAGCGGTAAGGAAGCTTGGCGTGAAGAAATCTTCCAGCGGGGCCTTGTCGTTGAGGATGGGTACGAGTTCGGCGATGCGCCGGTCGAGCGGGGTTGCAGCGGTTTGTGCGGCTGTAGCAGGCGCGGGCTTCTGGGGTGCTGCTTGGGCGGGCCAGAAAATGGGCAATATCAAAACCGCAATGGTTAGCCACAATTTGTACATCGGACACGCTTTCACAACAAAACTTCGTCACCCCGGCAAATGCAGGGGGTTCATCACTTAAGGTGTAAATTTTAACAGCAAGGGATGAATTCCCGCCTGCGCGGGAATGGCGAAAGTGAAAAAACCAACATCTCAAGCATCGATCGCCTCTTCATCCAGCGTTGTTGCATGTTCCTGAATGAAGCGGAAACGCGCCTCGGGGCTTTTGCCCATAAGCTGATCGACACGCTCCTTTACCGCCATCTGCCGCTGATATTCGTGCGGCAGGGTAATGCGGATCAGCGAGCGGCTTTTCGGGTCCATCGTCGTTTCGCGCAACTGGCTGGGGTTCATCTCGCCCAGCCCCTTGAAGCGACCGACCTCGACTTTCTTACCCTTGAAGATCGTCGCTTCCAGCTTGGCGCGTTCGACCTCATCCTGCGCATAGGCGCTCTGCGAACCCGATGTCAGGCGGTAGAGCGGCGGGCGCGCGAGATAGAGATGGCCGCGTTCGACGATCGGCCCCATTTCCTGGAAGAAAAAGGTCATCAGCAAGGTCGCGATATGCGCGCCATCGACATCGGCGTCGGTCATGATGATGATCCGGTCGTACCGCAAATTGTCCGGATCGCAATCCTTGCGCACCCCACAACCCAGCGCCAGCGAGAGGTCGGCGATTTCCTGATTGGCGCGGATCTTGTCGGCGGTGGCCGAGGCGACGTTCAGGATTTTGCCGCGGATCGGCAGGATGGCCTGCGTCTTTCTGTCACGCGCCTGCTTGGCGCTGCCGCCGGCGCTGTCGCCTTCGACGATGAACAGCTCGGTCCCGGCAGGATCGTCTGAAGAACAATCGGTTAGCTTGCCGGGCAGACGGACCTTCTTGCCGCTGGTTGCGGTCTTGCGCTTGACCTCGCGTTCGGCTTTCCGACGAAGTCGATCCTCGACCTTTTCCAGGATGAAGCCCAGCATCGCCTTGCCGCGTTCCATATTGTCGGCAAGAAAATGGTCGAAATGGTCGCGTATCGCATTTTCAACCAACCGCGCAGCCTCTGGGCTGGTTAGCCGGTCCTTCGTCTGGCTTTGGAATTGCGGATTGCGGATGAAGACCGAGAGCATCAGTTCGGCCTCGTTGAAGATATCGTCGGCGGTAATCTGCGCCGCCTTCTTGTTGCCGATGATCTCGCCGAATGCACGCAATCCCTTGGTCAGCGCGGCGCGAACGCCAGCTTCATGCGTGCCGCCATCGGGCGTAGGGATGGTGTTGCAATACCAGCTATAGCTGCCGTCCGAGTAAAGCGGCCACGCTACCGCCCATTCGACGCGGCCCTGTTCATCCGGGAAGCTCTGATTGCCATGGAAGAAATCCGTAGTCACGCAATTGCGCGTACCAAGCTGTTCGCGCAGATGGTCTGAAAGCCCACCGGGAAACTGGAATACCGCCTCTTGCGGCACATCGTCGCTCACCAGTTCGGGATCGCAGCGCCAGCGGATTTCGACGCCGGCAAAGAGATAGGCTTTCGACCGGGCAAGGCGAAACAGCCGTGCGGGTTTGAACTTTGCGTCGGCACCGAAGATTTCGGGATCGGGGGTGAAGGCTATGGTCGTACCACGCCGATTGGGTGTCGGGCCAAGTTCTTCCAACTTGCCTTGCGGATTGCCTTGCGAAAAACGCTGCCGGTAAAGCTGCTTGTTGCGTGCGACCTCGACCACCGTATCGGTCGACAGCGCATTCACTACCGAAACGCCGACGCCGTGCAGCCCACCGCTGGTTGCATAGGCCTTGCCTTCGAACTTGCCGCCCGAATGCAATGTGGTCATGATCACTTCGAGCGCGGACTTACCGGGAAATTTGGGGTGCGGATCGACCGGAATACCGCGGCCGTTATCGCTGATCGTCAGTCTGTTGTTCAAACCAAGGACGATCTCGATCCGCGTCGCATGCCCCGCCACTGCTTCGTCCATGCTGTTGTCGAGAACCTCGGCGGCAAGATGATGCAACGCGCGCTCGTCGGTACCGCCGATATACATGCCGGGGCGGCGGCGCACAGGCTCCAGCCCCTCAAGCACTTCGATAGTGGAGGCGTCATAACCGCTTATATCGGAACCGGCGGGCAACTTTCCGCCGAACAGGTCTTCGCTCATGCTTTGTTCTATAGGCGCAGGAGTGAGGGGCGCAACAGCCTAACGCATGTCTGTTGTGGAAATGTTCCCGGTCGATCAAAGTTTGACGCTCGTCGAAGCTCGATTTTCTTTGATTGACATAATTTTACTGTCATAGTCGTGCAATACAGGAGGGAAGTATATGCTTGAAATCAGCGGTATCAGCCATGTCTATGCGAACGGAACGCGGGCGCTGGATAATGTGAACCTGTCGATACCGCGTGGCATGTACGGTCTTCTCGGTCCCAATGGTGCCGGCAAATCGACGCTTATGCGCACGATCGCAACGTTGCAGACCCCGACCGAGGGATCAATCCGGTTCGGCGATCTTGATATCCTTGGCGCACCTGAG
>JBOFLS010000191.1:0-6334 GCA_051657985.1 Sphingorhabdus sp.
GCCGCTTGCAAAGTCGCTGCGACCAGACGGTTCAACGTTTCATCCCTATCCAATACCGCAAGACCGGCCGCCGTCGTTCCGCCAGGGCTGGTCACGCATTTTGCCAGTTCCGCAGGGCTTGTATCAGACGCTGCCGCCAGATCGGCTGCGCCATCGATCATGGCAAGCGCCAGCCTGGCCGAAATATCAGGCGGTAATCCCAAAGCCTCCCCGGCCTTGGCTAGGGCGTCGATGAAACGATAGACAAAGGCGGGTCCCGATCCGGCAAGGGCGGTAACCGCATCCATCAGATCCTCATCATCTATCCAGATCGCGGCGCCCAGGGGTGCCAGCATTGTCTCGACTTGCTGGCGCTCGACGGCATGGGTGAACAAACCCAAGGGCGATTTGCCGACAGCCGCAGCAAGATTGGGCATCAAACGCACCAGTCGTCGTCCCGGTAGCGCCGTGGCAAGCTGGTTAAGGCGTACACCCGCCATCACCGAAAGCACCAGCGTATCTTTTTGAAGCGCCGCTTCGAGTTGCATTGACAGCTTGGGAAAAACCTGCGGCTTTACGGCGATAACGGCTTTATCGACCGGCTTCGGCAGTGCCGCGATATCGATGAAATGCCTTATACCTTCAGGATAGCTGGTATCGCCCGGATCGACTATAATAAAACTCGCCGGATCGATGCCGCCACGCAGCCAGCCCTCGAGAATCGCCCGGCCCATATTGCCACAGCCGAAAAAAAGCAGCGGGCTATGGGGTGACAGGTCAAGCATCGGCAGGACCGTGCCGCAGTCTCAAATGGATGACAAGGCCCTCCGGCGGCGTATCGGGTGGCGCACCCCGATAGCGCACGGCATCGGCGCGCGCACGGTTGATCAGGTCGTCGCCGATCGGGCCGTCGGCAAAGATGTGATCGGCTTGCCCCAACAGGCGCGCAGCTTTCAATGTCAGCTCTTCGGGATCCGCAGAGATCAGGTGGATCGTCTCGACGCGCGATTGCATGACCTCGTCTTCGTTTTGCAACCAGAGATCGATCCGGTCTGCTGCACCATCATCCAGCGGATCGAGGATGCCGCCTGAGACAAGCGCATCGTCAAGCGCCCGCCGCCGCCCCTTGCCGTCGGGCCATTTGCCGCGTATCGCATCACGCGCTGCTTGCAACCCCAGCGCCAGTTCGCCAAGCCGGGCCGGTAGCAGCCGTTCGATCGCCTGGCGCACCATCTTGGCGAGCCCTGCCGAAGCTCCACCGGTACCAACGGCTACCAGCACCGGGTCACGATCGACGATTGCGGGTACGGTAAAGTCACACAATAACGGCCGGTCGACCACATTCACCAAAAGCCCGCGTGCCTTAAGCCGACATGCTGCAGCAACCGCTTCTGCCTCCTCTTCTATGGCTATGAAGGCAAGACTTGCCAGCGTACAATCTTCACTGCAGATCAGCCCGCCGGCCCGTTCGATCAAACGTCTTTTTGCCTCCGCCGCCTCATCGTTGCCCAGCAGGATTACCGGCTTGCCGCGCATGTTCAGAAAGAGCGGCAGTTGTTCCACAGTCGTCAGGCCAGCCAGTCGGGGACATGTTCGGCGTCCAGGATGGTTGCCGGCATGATGCGTTCGGCCACCACGGCATAGCGATCGCCGCTGACGAGTACTTCGGGAACCAAGCCGCGGCTGTTATAGGTACTCGCCATCGTCGCGCCATAAGCGCCTGCGGTGCGGAAAATGGCCAGGTCGCCCGCGGCAACCTTGTCGATCTCGCGCGCCATCGCGAAGGTATCGCCGGTTTCGCACACCGGACCCACCAAATTGGCGGTGAAACGCTCACCGCTTGGCGAAACCGCTTCGAAATCATGCCATGCATCGTATAGCGCAGGCCGGGCGAGATCGTTCATTGCCGCATCGACGATCACGAAAGGCAGGTTGCCCGAACCCGGCTTTACGCGGATCACCCTGGTAACGAGGACGCCTGCATTGCCGCAGATTACACGGCCGGGTTCGAACATCAATTGCACATCCCAGTCCCTGGTTGCCCGCGCGACCATGACGCCATATTCTTCCGGCAAGGGCGGATTATCGCCTTCCTTGTACCGGACGCCAAGCCCGCCACCCAGATCAACATGAGAAACAGCATAGCCGCCACCGCGCAGATGGGCGATCAGTGTGCCGATCTTGCCGAACGCTGTTTCCAGCGGTTCCAGGCTCAATAACTGGCTGCCGATATGCAGCGCCACTCCGCGCATGTTAAGGCCGGAAAGCGCTGCCAGCCGGGCATAGATTGCGGGAGCCTGGTGCAGGCCGATGCCGAACTTGTTTTCCGCCTTGCCCGTTGAAATCTTCGCATTGGTCTTGGCGTCGACATCGGGGTTGATGCGCAGCACCGCATCGGCGCGTATCCCCAGGGTTTCGGCGATTGCCGCAAGCTCGCGGCCTTCCTCTTCGGATTCGATGTTGAACTGGCCGATCCCGGCCTTGAGAGCGGCCAGCATCTCATCAGCATTTTTACCGACTCCCGAAAAGACAATGTCTTTGGGCGGCACACCTGCGGCAAGCGCGCGCTGCATTTCGCCGCCCGATACGACATCGGCCCCATAGCCTTCACCTGCCAGCACTTTGAGTACCGCAAGATTGGGGTTCGCCTTGATCGCAAAGGCGATATGCGGATTGACGATCCCTGCGTTGGTCAGCGCATCGCGAAAGACACGGGCATGACGCACCAAAGTCGCCTGTGAATAGACATAGACCGGTGAGCCAACCTCGTCAGCTATACGCGGCAGGGGAATGTCTTCGGCGTGAAGCACGCCCCGTACGGAATGAAAATGATCCATGGGAGAAAGTCAGTCCGGTTTTTCGTTGCTCGATTGGGTCGGCAGGGGTGTTTTTTCCGGATCGGCTCCTGGTGGCAGATCGAAGGGATCGTCACGCCGCCGTTCGGAACGGCGCATAAGTTCGTCGCTGCGTCCGGGACGCGCCTGTACCGATGGTGTAGCCAGCGCTTCCGCACTGGCCGCTTCGGTCTGGCCATAGGCCTTGGGTACGGCGGATTGTCCAGCGCGTGGTTCCAGATCGCCGACCTTGCCGCAAGCGCAAAGCGCAAGGGTCGTAAGAAACAAGCCGATGATTTTGCACTGCAGTGTCATAATCCCAATTCCCTTTTCCCGCTGGCAATAGCCTCCCTTACCCGAACGGGTGCAGTGCCGCCAGTGCTGGTACGGCTGACAACCGAACCTTCGACCGACAGGTCGGGCAGGACCGCACCGGCAAGCCGCGCGTCGATCTCAGCTAAATCGTCGCTGGTCAGCTGTTCTAGTTCGCCACCGCGCGCTTCGCACAATTTGACGGCGGCACCGGTGATATGGTGCGCTTCGCGGAAAGGGATACCGTGCTCGCGGACCAGCCAGTCGGCAAGGTCGGTTGCGGTCGAAAAACCCGTAGCCGCGACCGCCCGCATCCGTGCGGGGCTGAACGCGATGGACGAGATCATCCCCGTCATCGCCGTCAGGCTGAGATCGAGCAAATCATAAGCCTCGAATAACGGGGCCTTATCGTCTTGCATGTCTTTCGAATAGGTAAGCGGCAGGCCTTTCATCGTGATCATCAGCCCGGTAAAGGCACCGATGATCCTACCCGAATGGCCACGCACCAGTTCGGCGGCGTCGGGGTTGCGCTTTTGGGGCATGATCGAACTGCCGGTAGACCAGGCATCGGGCATTTTAACGAAGCCGAAGGGCTGCGATGCCCAAAGGATGATTTCTTCAGCCAGTCGTGAAAGGTGGATCGCGCTTTGCGCGGCGCATGCAAGAAATTCAATGGCGAAATCGCGATCGGATACGCCGTCCATGCTGTTCGCGGTCGGATCATCGAAGCCAAGCGCTTGTGCGGTGGCGTGGCGGTCGATCGCAAAACCCGTTCCGGCAAGGGCCGCCGACCCTAAGGGCGACTGATTGAGCCGTCGGGCACAATCGGCAAAACGGCTGCGATCGCGCTTTGCCATCTCGTAATAAGCCATCAAATGGTGGCCCAGCGTCACCGGCTGCGCGACCTGCAAATGGGTGAAGCCGGGCATGATGCTGTCCACATGCTCTTCGGCGCGGGTGACGAGGGCGACCTGCAAAGCCGCAAGACTCCTGTCCGTTTCGCTGCAGGCCTGACGCACCCAAAGGCGAAAATCGGTTGCGACCTGATCGTTTCTGGAACGCGCGGTATGCAGTCGCCCGGCGGCGTCGCCGATCAGTTCCTTCAACCGGATTTCAACCTGCATATGAATGTCTTCGAATTCGATATGTTCGGGCACGCCGCTGTCTTCATATTCGCGCTCGATCGTCGTCAGTCCTTCAAGGATCTTCGCGACATCCTCGGCCGACACGATCCCTTGAGCGCCCAGCATTGCCGCATGCGCCTTGCTGCCAGCAATATCCTGTCGCCAAAGCCGCTTGTCGACGGGGATTGAGGCGTTTATCTCGCGCATTACCTCTGCGGGTCCGGCGCCGAACCTGCCGCCCCAAATGTTACTGGAGTTCGAAGTGTCGCGAGTGATCGCTCTGTTCCTTTTGCTTGCTGGCCCCATATTTCTGGCGGCTTGCGATAGGGAAAGCGCGCCCGATGAGCAAGCGGAACCCGTAAAGGCCGATGCGGCCGCCAAAACCGGCTTTGGGCTGGAAAGCGAAAGCGGGCTGAAAGCGGAACTTTCCTACCGCTACGCCGGGCATCCGGCACCCGATTCCATCTTTACCGGTGCCGATGGTCGGGAGGTCACGCTTGCCGATTATGCCGGGCGGCCGTTGCTCGTCAATCTGTGGGCGACCTGGTGCGCGCCGTGCAAGGCAGAGATGCCCACGCTCGATACGCTGGCTGCGCTTGAGGAAGGGCAGGTAACGGTGATTGCGGTGTCGCAGGATCTGGAAGGGCGTAAACCCGTGCGCGCCTTTTTCGATCGTGCAGCGATAACGAATCTGGAACCTTTTACCGATCCTCAGAACCGGCTTTCGGCAGCGGTTGGGGACCGGGTCGCACTGCCGACAACAATTCTTTACGATAGCGAAGGCAAAGAGGTGTGGCGCATCGTCGGCGGGGTCGAGTGGGACGACGCCGAGATCGGCACGCTGATCGATGAAGCCGTTTGATTGCCTTGTTGCCCGTATCGTGGAAGTGAAAAAGCAAAGAAGCAAATAGGGATTGAAGGCAAACTTCTGAGCGCAGCTCGCTATATGGGTGGATCGAAGATCGAAATTTCCGCCTACATCAGAATCGGGCGTGGCTTTGTGCAGGTAGAGGGACGATTAACAGGGCTTTCCGGCACAGGTTTGATAAGCGATCGGCATAGCTGTGCCTTGTTTTCCGCCGCAGCCTCCTTCGCGTTTTTGTTCTTTGCAAGAACAATACCGGTCGGATGCAACGCCTTAACGGGCATATGTGTTGCAAAGGCGGGAGCGGCAATACCGATTGAAACGAATGCGAAAAGTGCTTTTTTCATCATATCATTCCCTCAACCGGCGGCATATTGCATTGCAAAAGCTTGCCAGCGGCTTAACGGCAATTGCAACCTGGTGGGCGCTAACGGGCTCGAACCGCTGACCCTCTCGGTGTAAACGAGATGCTCTACCAACTGAGCTAAGCGCCCTCAGGTCTGCGGAGGCCTTTGCCAAAGCTTTGAACGACTCGCAAGTTAAATTGCAGGTGCCGCGATCGCCAACGCCGCTTCGAAATACGCTTCCAATTGTTTGCGGGTGGCGGGCGACAGTTCGATAAAGACGCGTCTTGCATCGCCAAGATCCTGAATCCGCGTCAATAATCCCGTTTCAGTCATGTTGGTGATCCAACGCAGCGCCGTGGTCGGCGGAACGGAAGCAGCGATGCAAAGGCTGGATACCGATACGGGCTTACCCTCATCCTGTGCGGCATAGAGATCGAGCAATATGTCCCAGCCCGGGTCTGCAAAAAGCTGTGGGTCGAAAAAGCGGTCGCGCATACGCCGCAACTTGATCATCGCGCGCACATCGGTGCGTTTCGGTTTTTCCCTTTCACTGACAAACGGCGCAAACAGGCCCGAAGGTGCAGGACGGAAACCGACCGGTTTGTCACGCACCATATTACCACCATGGTCGTCATGTTCAGCAATGCGCGCCAAGGTTCTTGCGAAATCCGCAAGTTCGGTGCTGATCTTGTGCAACGCAAGCGTCTCGCTGCGCCGTTCGCCTTCATGGACGCGATATCCCCTGATCTTACGCCCCACCCCGCTCAAGATCGCAACCGCCTGCCAGTCGGCGGCATCGACCAGAAAATGGCATCGTTCGGCGGGCAATGCGGCATAAGCCGCGTCGATCGCGTCAAGACCGGACCATATAAC
>JBOFLS010000192.1:0-6057 GCA_051657985.1 Sphingorhabdus sp.
ATCGAGTGCTGCTTCTCAAAGCTCAAGCAGTTCCGCCGGGTTGCAACACGGTTCGAAAAAACCGCACAAAACTACCTTGCAGTCGTCACACTCGCTGCAACCGTCCTATGGCTCAGGTAACTGTCCACACTGCCTAGACCGGCGTGATCAGCTCCAAATGGCTCACACCGAGAGCGAGTGCCAGTTCATAGAGCGTAACGATGGTGGGATTGCGCCGCCCGTTCTCAAGGCCGCTGATGTATTGCTGGCTCAACCCCGATTTTTCGGCGAGCGCTTCCTGTGTCAGCCCTTTCTCCTTGCGGATTCGGGCAGTGTTCGAGCCCACAAGTTTGCGCATGTCCATGCACAAAGCATTGGCTTTGAATGCAGATCGAGTTTATCAACTATAGTATGTATTCGAGATTGAAGTCGCGCGGTTGACGATAAGCCCAATGTTGCCCAACCTATCTTCCCGCATCGAAAGAATATTGGAGCACCGGTTTCTCGCTGAGCTTCTGTCGGAGCTTTGGCGGATGGGTGAACACAATGTCGATGTCTTACGCAGCGAAGTCGACGCAAGCGGCTATGATCTCGTGATCGAAGCAGGCAGTACTATCCGGCACGTCCAGCTGAAGGCGATGGCAGATGGCGGCAAGCGGGCACATGCCTTTGTAAACACCATGCTGTTGGCAAAGCCTGCCGGGTGCATCCTCTGGATGATCTATGATCCGGCGACATTGCTGATCAGTCACTATCTCTGGTTTGGCGGGATGTCAGGGCAGCAATTGCCAGACCTTGGCAACAAGGTTGCGCGGCACAGCAAAGGCAATGCGCAAGGTTTGAAGGCCGAACGGGCAGCGCATCGCTTGCTCGCGCGCAGTCGTTTTGAACGGTTCGAGGGTATTGCGCAGCTGGGGCGAACCGACTGTTTGCTGTTTGACCACCAGCAAAGCCGCCCCGTTTAGATCGTGAAATCAGTGTTGATCTTATTCGCGGCCTTCCTCTCCGTAGTTGGCTTCGCGGCATTTGGCCTGCTGCAACGCGGCTTCGGCCGACCACTCACTAAGCGGCATCGTTCCAGGAACGACAAGAACACCGCCGGAGCGCATCTTGGGTGAAGACTTTTCCGCGTCAGACAGTTTCTTGTTGAGCAAGCGCATCGCAGCTGAATCTCCTTTGGCCGCATGTGCATAAAGTATCCGCACAAAGAGCTCGCGCATCGTCGTTGTCCGTCCACCGATCTCTACAATTTCCGATCCGATGGCGTTGAGCAGATTGAGTTCGGACTGCGCTGCAAGCTGCTGTCGCTTAAGAGGCCGGCCTTTGGGGTTTCCTGATCTGCCTTTTTTAAACTGATGTTCTCTGGGTGGCTTGCCATAGCCGACCGCGTCTTCATTGTTCACTCATTGAAGCCTTTCAAAAATGGGTGATGCGCTCCCTCACTGTTCGCGCTGCCAATCACATTCATAAAAATGCGGGCGGCCTTTTGATGAGGAAAAGCATAGCTTTCCCTCATCGCTTGCGTCACAGATCGGCGAATGCAGCGCATGCATCGAACATGGCACCGGTATCAGCATGTATCGCCTTTTCCCCTGTCAGCGACTGCCAACGCCGAATGGCAACATCGACATATTTAGGGTCGAACTCGACGGTATAGCCCGTTCGTCCGGTTTTCTCGGCAGCGATTATCGTTGTACCCGAACCTGAAAAGCCATCAAGAACGACCCCGCCGCGCTTTGAACAATCGCGAATGGCGTTAGCCACCATCGCCACCGGCTTTACCGTCGGATGCATTGCAAGTTCGTCGGCACGCTCGGCCTTCAGGCTGTTTACACCTGCATAGTCCCAAACATTGGTCCGATAGCGCCCTTTCTCGCCAAGTCCGAAGTTATTGATATGCGCGGCCGTGCCCTTCTTGAATGCAAATACCAGCTCGTGCTTCGAGCGATAAAAGGCACCCATCCCGCCATTATCCTTGTTCCAGACGATGAGGTTCTTGAGTTTGGCATAGACATCATTGCCAGCCGCCAGCAGCTCACGAATATGGCGCCAGTCCATGCAAACATAATGGATCGCACCATCCGCGCTTACGCGGGCGAGATTGCCAAGCGTTTCGCGCAAGAAACGCGTGAACTCGGCTTCGCTCATTTCGCCAGACGCCATTGCAAACTCGGCATGCTTTACCTTGCCAAGCCCGCACACATGCCCGTTCACCGGCACATTATAGGGCGGATCGGTAAACACCATCTGTGCAGTCTCGCCATCCATCAGGCGGTCGAGCATTGCCGCGTCGCGTGTATCGCCGCAGATCAGCCGATGCGATCCCAATAGCCATAGATCACCGCGCGAACTGACGGGCGCACTTTCCTCGTCAATCTCGGGAATATCGTCCTCTTCATCCTGCGTATCCTGCAACAAGAGAAGAGCATCAAGCTCGCCCTGGTCGAAGCCGATGCTATCCATATCGAACGTCGGCGGGCTTTCGAGAATCGAACCGAGTTCGAGCGCGAGCAGATCGCGATCCCAGCCCGCCAGCTCGGCCAGGCGATTATCGGCAATGATATAGGCGCGCTTGTCCGCTTCGCTCATTGCGCCAATCGCAAGCGTTGGAACACGGTCCATGCCGAGCGTCTTTGCCGCTTCGATACGGCCATGGCCCGCAATGACATTGCTGACCTCATCCACCAGGATTGGGTTCACAAAGCCGAAGCGCTCGATACTCTTCGCAATCTGTTCGATCTGCCGCTTCGAATGGGTGCGCGCATTGCGTTCATAGAGTCTGAGATCGGTGATCGCGCGCTCAATCACCGATCCCGATGTATTGAAGTTTTCATGTTTCACACTGCTTCCTTTCATTCAAGGGAGCAGCGTTATGATTATCCTTCAACGACAATATCATTCACGGAAAAATGGTGTTTTTTCAGTGCGGAAATCGCATTCAGCAGGCCTCGACCCGTCATATTGAACCGTTCCGGATGCCTTATCTCATCTGCTATCTCGTTAGCGGCCGCAACGACAAGCTCCACCTCTCCTCTTAAGCGCTTCGCGCCCTTCGCTCCTCCTTGATTTCTTTAGCGCGCTTCTCGATCTTAATTTCTGCCCAAACAAGAAGCCCGTTATATCCTGGCTTCCTTTCTGGACGACCCTTTTGAGGCCCGGTCTCTCCGTTCAATACATCGAACAACAGCGCACGGAATTGGTCATTGGGAACAAGGTCAGGATTGGCCTCAATAATCGGTACCATGTCTTGCGGTTTCAGCGGATGGCCAAATCGCCGCTTCAATTGCACCCCGTGCACACTCTTCGGGTCTTCAATGTGAAATGGCGATCCCGGCATAGTCAAACTCCCTTTCGCTTGTTTAGCGCGAAGCCTGGAGCACGAGGGTCCCCTTCGCGTCGACCAACATTTGCAGCTGTGAGGGTCATTCCCTGTTATCAGAGCAAAAATCGGCATTATGTCAGGAAAATTCCCTGATACGGCACAACCGAATTCCTTGTTATCGAACGGCGTAAGTATCCCAAGCATCGCCAGAAATGGCGGATTTCAGGGCGCTTTGGCCCCTTATCGTGCGTTCGTCCAGGTACTCCGAAGAGAAAAATTCGCTGTAAAATCGCATGGAACAGGGAATTCCAATCAGAGACCGTATCGCGCAGGACTGCGTGCTGCGCCATTCCACTCATGGATGTTTTAAAACCGTAGTGCTGAGCCTGTCGAAGCACGCCTTGCAGCGCCAGTGCAAACCTTGAGGCACCCTTCGACAAGCTCAGGGTAAGCTACAAATCAATCTGTTTTGCGCAAAATTTAAGCTGCAACCTTGCGTTGCTTTTCCAGCTTTTTCAATACCATTTGTCGCTTCAGGCGCGATAGGTGATCAATGAAGAGAATGCCTTCCAGATGGTCCATCTCATGCTGAAGGCAGGTGGCCATCAGGCCTTCCATTTTCTCTTCATGCACATTCCCGTTCAAATCCTGCCACCGGGCTCGAATGTACGCGGGGCGTTCGACCTCGGCATATTGATCGGGCACCGAAAGGCATCCTTCGGTGTAGAGCGAATGATCTTCGGATGGATCGAGGATTTCGGGATTGATGAAGATGCACGGATTGCGCACGACCTCATGATCGTGGTTGCAATGTTCGCCATGCTCATGATCGTGATCGGCGGGTTCCTGCAGGTCTATCACCAGCACCCGCTTCGGCACGCCAACCTGGATCGCCGCGAGGCCAATGCCCGGCGCGTGGTACATGGTTTCAAACATATCTTCGACCAGCCGTTTCAATTCGTCATCGAACACGGTGACGGGGGTCGAAATAGTCTTCAGCCGCGGATCGGGCACTTCTAGGATAGGGAGTATGGCCATGCGGGTAAAATAGGGACTGCGGGTGCCACCGTCAATCTCCTGAACTCATCCACTCTTTCGTCACCCCCGCGAAGGCGGGGGTTCATCACAAGAGGGGTAAAATTAAACGGCGGGTAATGGATTCCCGCCTTCGCGGGAATGACGAAGTTTGTGTTGATATGTCAACCGACAGGCCTCCTCGCCCTTAACGCCTGCGCCAATGTCCCCTCATCCAGATAATCCAGCTCCCCGCCCACCGGCACGCCATGCGCCAGTTGCGTCAGGCGGATCGGAAAGCTCTCCAGCCGTTCGGCGATATAATGGGCCGTGGTCTGCCCTTCGAGCGTGGCATTCATCGCCAGCACCACCTCATCGATTCCGCCATCGCCGACACGCGCCACGAGCCGGTCGATGTTCAGATCCTCGGGCCGCACGCCGTCGAGCGCAGACAAGCGCCCGCCAAGCACATGATAGCGCCCTGGAAATAGCCGCGACCGATCAAGCGCCCAAAGGTCGGACACATCCTCCACCACGCAGAGCGCGCGGGCATCGCGGCGCGGATCGGCGCAGACGCCGCACGGGTCGCTGGTATCAATATTGCCGCATGTGCTGCAGGTTTTCAGCCGGTCCTCGACCATCTCCAGCGCGCGCAGCAGGGGCTGCAGCACCGTCTCGCGTTTTTTCATCAAATGCAGCACAACCCTTCGTGCTGAGCGAGGACCGAGCCCGGGAAGCCGCGACAGGGCCTGCGTCAATGCGTCTATTTCTTGCGATGCCATGCACAGGCCTTTAGGGCTTTCGGCCGATAAGTTAAACATTTCCGTTCGTGTCGAGCGGAGACGAGACACCCAGAAGTAGCGCGCTACCGCACGGCCTCTCGTCTTCGCTCGAGGCGAACGGGCATTAAGGATAGATTTGTGCGCTTGATATTCATGGGAACACCCGATTTTGCCGTGCCGACGCTGAACGCGCTGGTGGAGGCGGGGCATGAGATCGTAGCCGTCTATTCGCAACCGCCCCGCCCGGCCAATCGCGGCAAGAAACTGACGCCCTCTGCCGTGCATGCGCGGGCTGAGAAACTAAGACTGGAAGTGCGGACGCCGGTTTCGCTGAGAGGTGCCGAGGAACAAACCGCCTTTGCAGCGCTCAATGCCGATGCGGCGATCGTTGCAGCCTATGGTCTGCTTTTGCCGCAACCGATCCTTGATGCGCCCAAACATGGCTGCCTCAACGTCCACGGTTCGCTCCTCCCCCGCTGGCGCGGTGCCGCGCCGGTGCAGCGCGCGATCCTGGCGGGGGATGAGGAGACAGGGGTTTGCATCATGCAGATGGAGGCTGGGCTCGATACCGGGCCGGTGCGAGCGACTGGGCGGACGCCCGTTGACGGCAAGACTGCAGGGGAATTGACCGCTGAGATTGGCCAGCTGGGTGCGCGGCTGATGGTGGAAGTGCTGGGTGATATCGATGCACATCCAGCGGTTGTGCAGCCAGAAGAGGGCGTGACCTATGCCCATAAGATCGAGAAGAGCGAGGCTCGGCTGGATTTTAGCCGGAGTGCGGACGAGATCGAGCGGCAAATTCGGGCCTTCAATCCAGTGCCGGGCGCGTTTTTCGAATTTGAGGGTGAGCGGTATCGGGTGCTGGCGGCGGAGCTGCCATCTCCCCTCCCCTTCAGGGGAGGGGTCGGGGGTGGGGCTGTCCCGACCTCCGGCGAAATGACGCCGCCCCACCCCCCCCCC
>JBOFLS010000193.1:0-99092 GCA_051657985.1 Sphingorhabdus sp.
TGTAGTTCATGACGGGGGCCATGCCGGTCATGACCTTGAGCGACTTCAGCCAGGCCTTACCCCAATCGAGCGCCAAGCGGCCCTCGGCGGCGTCGCCCGTGACGCCGGGATCGCTCGGCACGTAGATGCCGGGCACGCCAATGCCGCCGCGGGCGCGCACGATGTCGAACAAGCTGTTGAGGGCGGCCGAGGGACGCTCGCTGTCGGATTCCGCGCCTATGCCATGCGCTTCGAACCCGACAGCGTCGACGCCACAATCGACGTCGCGCATCCCGGTGATCGCCTCGATGCGGTCGGCCAGCGGCGTTGGCTCGCGAAGGTCGACCGTCTCGAACCCCGCGCTTGCCAATACTTGCAGACGCTCGGTATTATGATCTCCAACGATGATAACCGACGCGCCGAGGAGACGTGCCGACGCCGCTGCGCAGCGCCCGACGGGGCCGGCGCCGGCGATATAGACGCTCGATCCCGGTCCGACGCCGGCCGACACGCAGCCGTGATGCCCAGTCGGAAGGCTGTCCGAGATCAACGTCAGGTCGCGCATGCGTGCCATTGCACGGTCGCGATCGCGAAATTTAAGCAGATTCCAGTCGGCGTAGGGAACGAGGACATACTCGGCCTGGCCGCCATCCCAACCGCCAAGATCGAACCCATAAGCTCCGACGTCGGCGTCAGGGTTCACCGTCTGGCAAACGTCGGTGTGGCCATACTTGCAGTTGCGACAGCGCCCGCACGCGACGTTGAACGGCACCGAGCACAGATCGTCCACGTTGAGCATCTCGACGTCGCGCCCGACCTCGACGATTTCGCCGGTGATCTCGTGCCCGAGCACCGTGCCCACGGGCACCGAGAAACGTCCGCGGTAGATGTGCTGGTCCGACCCGCAGATATTGGTCGAGACGACCTTCAGGATCGCGCCGTGCTCGATGCGAACGCCTTTGTGTTCGAGTTTGGGATAGGGACGTGGTTGTACTTCAAGCTTACGGGTTGCCAGATAGACGACGCTGCGGTTGCCGGTCATGTCAGCCTCCGATCAGCGGGTTGGAGCGGGCGACGCCGAAGGGGTGGCCCGCATCAAGCCACCGTCCTTCCCGTCCTTGAGGATCAGCAGCGAACCATCGCGATCCTGCGCGACGTCGCGCACGCGAAAGCCGATCTGGATCGCCTCGACGTCGTGGACGCCATCGACGCCGGGGTTACCGCGGACGAGTGCCTTCGAAGACAGGCCGCCGATGAGCATCTGACCGCGCCATGCCGGAAACATGGTGCCCGTGTAGAACATAAGGCTTGCCGGCGAGATCGCGGGGTTGAACTCGTGGAGCGCACGACCGAGCGTTGGACGCGTGCTCGGTCGCGATAGCAGCGTGCCGTCATAATTGTCGCCCGCGCTGACGATCGGCCAGCCATAGTCGCGGCCTTTTGCCGCTTGGTTGATTTCGTCGCCGCCCTGCGGCCCCATCTCGCTCAGCCAGATCTCGTTGGTGCCCGGACGCACCGCGATGCCCAGCGGATTGCGGTGACCATAGGACCAGATCTCGCGTGCCGCCCCTTGTTCGCTTGCAAACGGATTCCCCGCAGCCGGTGTGCCGTCGGTCCTGATCCGCACGATCTTGCCAAGCCGGCTTTGCCGATCCTGCGCGGGTTCGAAGCGCTGCCGTTCGCCTGCCGTCAGTAGCAGCGCGCCGTCGGGTGCGAAGGCAAGCCGCCCGCCGAAATGGCCGCGGCCAACGGTTTTCTCCGCGCGCCAGATGACGCGCAGTCCCTCGAGTGCTGTCCCCATAAAGCGCGCACGGGCGACCGCTAGCCCTTTGGTGTCGGCGTCGTCGACCTCCTGATACACGCCAAGCCGCGGGTCGGACGTGTCTTTGCCACCGGGTCGGGCGCGGACACCCAACTCGACGTAGGACAGGTAGACGATACTGTTGGACGCGAAGTCGGGATCAAGCTCGATGTCGAGCAAACCACCCTGTCCGCGATAGGCGACGGCAGGAACCCCGGCGACGGGCGGCGAAAGCATTCCGTCGCGCCAGATCCGCAGTCGACCGGGCTTTTCGGTGATTAGTAGCGCGCCGTCGGGAAGCTGGGCGATACCCCACGGCTCGTCGAGCGCGACCAGCTGCTCGACAGCGAGCTTTCCGGCGCGGCTGTCGACGATCGCAGTGGGTGCCTGCGCGAGGCTCGGCACCGATGGCAAGGCGACGGCAACTGCTGCCGATGCGGCGAGCACAAGTCGAAATCTGGAGATGCTCACGATGCTTTCCCTTCTTCCTGAGTGCGAGGACGGGGCGCTTCGGGAGCGACCCGCTTGTCCGACGATGCCAGCCAATATCCCAGCGCGGTGAGGGCCAGGCTCGCGGCGGCGATGGCGAGGTTGATAGGGATGGGCAACTGGGCGAGCTCGGGCGACGCGTGGACGCTCGTGCCCGGCACAGGCAGCGCTATGAACAGACCCGGCCAGAACGTGGCAGGCGCGAGCGCTGCGAGTACATGGTTGTGCCGGGCAAGGCCCCACAAGGACGCCGCCGACATCAGCAGCAACGTGCCGGCCTGCATCGCATTGTGGAAGCGCGCGTGCGGAGGCCATGCCGGGTTGAAGAGGTGCGTCGCGTTAAAGACGTCGGCGATAGCGACCACTACGACGGTTGCCGTAATGACGAAGCCGAGGAGCCATCGCCCGATCGTGCGCCGCTGCATGTCCTCCTCCTCCGGCTAGGCTTGCTGGGCGACGGCGGCACGCTGATTGTTCGCCAGCATCCCGTAGAAGGGCAGATGCTGCCCGAAGACGCCAAGCGTGCCCTCAGCCGTTGCGTTGCGCCAGTCGGCCTGAAGCATCGCACACACGACTGCCCAGTTGACGACGATCGCGCCTGCTTGCACCAGGCGCATGCAGGTCGTCAGTTGGCTCATCATGTCCCAGGCGCCCGACGCATCGTAGACGCACCAGACATCATAGCCGGCCGCGAGCGCAGAGATCGCCGGGTAGTACATGCACACATCGCTCGTGACGCCCGCCATGATCAGCTTTTTGCGGCCGGTCGCCTCGACTGCGGTCACGAAGTTGGGGTCGTCCCACGCGTCGATTGGACCTGGACGGTAAACTGGTGCGACGTCAGGAAACATTTCGAGCAGCTCGGGCATGAGCGGTCCGTTCGGTCCTTCGGCATAGCTTGCCGTCAAAACGGTGGGCAAGCTGTGCACCTTTGCAGTCTCGGCGAGCGCGAGGACGTTCGAGCGAAATTGATCGAGCCGGATATCCTGAACGCCGAGCATCGTCCCGGTCTGATGATCGATCAACAACATTGCTGAGTTGTCTGCCGTGAGCTTCTCGAGAAACCTGTTCATATCTTTTCCTCAGACAAATATACCTAGTGTGGTCATCTTTGAGACAGGCGTCGGCACTGCAATTTACATAACCGTTAGTGCATCGTTAGGCTAAAAACGTCTCTGCGGCTTGCGATATATTCCGATACTTCTGGTTTAATCCGACCAAGTGCGAGAACTTAATCTTAAGGTCAGGAGCTGCGTTATAGTGTCGAGTCAACTATAAAGCGGTATGACGCGTAGCTTGTCGCTGCAGCTGAAAATCGGGATCAAACCGCAAGCGTGTTTCGATGGAGAGCGCCATGTAAGCTGTCCACATCAAAGGCATCACCATCGATACCGCCGACAAGCACCTAATAAGATTACAGGCGCTGATGAGCGCTTGGCGGCCCGACGTGCGCGAATGGGCGACTCTACTCGGACCCGATGTGTACCTGCGCATCGGGGGTCGAGCTACCGCTGTCGGGCGTGAGCAAGTCCTTATTGAGCTGCAGACGCTTCTAAGTAGCTTCAAGCGCTTCGATGCAAGATTCAACTACGACCACAAAGTTCGAGAATTAATTGTCATCGAAACTGAGTTAACCGGCTGGTTGCAAAATTCTGTCGCGATCTCCTGCGCCGTCCTCGCGCCCGTTATGACTGGGTTTGTCAGAGATATGCATTTCTATCTCGATCCGACCCCACTCAATCTGAGACGAAGGTAGGCTAACGGGCCAGCTAAAGTGTTGCTCGCCACCGTGTCGGTGATAGACCGGTTGAGCGGCGAAACATTGTCGCAAAATGAGCACTGCTGTTAAAGCCAGCACTTAATGCCACATGAGTGATTGAAAGTACGTTGTCGCGCAATAGAGTCTTCGCACGGTCTATACGACGTTCAATGAGGTAACGATGCGGCGGCATGCCTACTGATCGACCGAAAGCGGTGCAGAAGTGCCGCTCAGACAGCTGGGTCAACGCCGCTAATTCGGCTAAGGGGATGTCGTCCGTTAGCCGGCTATCAATGTACTCGAGGACCCTACGGGTATGCCAGCTCGACAGACCACCACTCGCCAACGGCGCCGAGCGCGGTTCTAGACTTCGGTTCGCCAGATGCGCGATGAGTGCGATGATCAAACTGTCGGTTAACAATCGGCCGTATGCATGCCCGAGTTCAGCCTCCGTCTTCAAAGCGAAAGCGATTTGAGCGACCAGCGGGTCGTCGCTGACGAAACGTTCGATAAAGCCTGTAGGTTTAGCATCCGTTGCAAGCGCCGCTGTAACGGTCTTCTGCCACGCCTCTGGAGAGATCCAGATATTTATCATCTCCGCCGGGTCGTCCCACTGCCAGGCAAGCGGCATGCCCGCCGGCTTGAGCCAACTCATCCCCCGCCCAGCGCTGCCTCGGTGGTTGTGGCCGGCGAGTGTCGCGGTATGCCGGCCAGCTTTCGAAAGCTGTACCGCGACGGCGTGAGAAGCAAGCCCGTCTAACTTGTAGCTTCCGGCTTCGTTTGCATGGTGAACAAGCTGGATGCCGTCCCGATCGAGCAACTTGTGCTCGAAATGCTGTTCGCCCCTCATGGATGCAATGAAGCAAGCAGGAGCCGTATAGTTTGCAAGATCGGCCATAAGTGCCTCCTTCGACTGCTACCCCGAAACTGCGCCCCCGCCTCGTTCTTGTAAACCACCGAGTTAGTTTAAGGCCAAGTATTTAAGGCGTTACAAGCTCGACTGTGTCAGCAGAGCGACGTAACGCAGTACCTGCCACCATCAAGTGCGCGCTCTAACCCGCATACCCTCCAAGCAGGCAGCATCATTCCAGCGGCGCTGACCACCGGCATCCGCTCGGACCTGCCCGGCCAGATCACCGCAGAAGTCACGCAGAATATCTATGACAGCCCCACCGGGCGCATCCTGCTGATCCCGCAAGGCGCGCGGCTGATCGGCGATCATGACGCCGAAGTCAGCACCTGGCAGTCGCGGGTCTTGCTTACCTGGACCGAGCTACTTCTGCCCGATGGCCGCTCGGTCCAGCTCGACCGCCAACCCGGAGCCGATGGGAGTGGGTTGGCCGGTTTGCTGGACGGCGTGAACTTCCATTAGGGGAGTCTCGCCAAGGCCGCGCTGATTTTTACCGTGCTGGGTGTGGGGACAGAGCTGGGATCGGGAAGCGATGACGATGCGCTCGTCCGCGCGCTCTGCACCGGGACGCAGCACAGCGTCAATCAGGCAGGTCAGGAAATCGTGCGGCGCCAGCTCAACATCCCGCCGACGCTGACGATCCGGCCTGGTTTCCCGGTGCGGGCCATTGTCACCCGCGATTTGATCCTTGCGCCTGCTGGAGCGGTACCATGACCCGATTGAAGCTCAGCGATCTTGCCGACGAGAAGCCGGTCGAGCTCACCGTCGAAATCAATGCGCGGCTGCACCGCGACCCTGCGGCCTATGCGATTGCGGTGAACGGCGACGAAGCCAAGGGCGCACCCACACCCGAGCGGCTAATCCCGGCGATGATCGAGCGGTTCATTGCAAACAACCGGAGTTTTGCCAAGTCCCGCAAGGCCAGTCGCTCGCCCTGAAGGACTGCGTATCGCTCCTGAAGCATCTTGAGGAATTTCTTGAGAGCGGGATTCTCGTTGTCGCGTCGCCAGTAGAGCGCGAAATCAAGCTGGGCCGCACCGCTATTGTAGGCGATTTCGAGGAATTTGCGGTCCGGCCAGACCACACCGTTCGATGCCTCGGTGGTCAGCGTGATATAGCGCCCAATCGTTACCGTGCTGATCACGCTCTCGATGCTGGTGTCCTGGAGATTGATGTTGGCGCGATAGCCATGAGCTCCAAGTTTTGAAGTCAGGACATTTGCGATCACTGGCCCGATACTGTCGGTCGGCAAAACGAAAACTTCGTTGCGCAAATCGGTCCAATGAATCGCATCGGCTTCGACAAGCGGGTGGACTTCCGGAACCACAAGCATCAAGCGCTCGGTCCATAGGCCGCGTTTGTCGATCTCGGGTTCGCTCAATGCCATGGCGTTATCGCCGCATTGATGCTGTGTGCTTGGAGCCCCGTTAACAGTTTTTCGGTGCCACCCTCAATGCCGTCGAACTGCACATTAGGATAGCGCGAGATATAGTCGCCGATAGCGAACCGCAGGTTGCCGGTCATCAGCGACGAGCTGAACCCGATAGCAAGACGACCTTATTCGCCGTAACTGACATTTTTGCCTGTGGTTAGAAGGTTGTCGACATCAGTAAGAATGCGCGCTGCCACGGTCAGGAATGCCTTCCCGTTCTCGGTAGCGAAAGTTCCGCGCTTGGTCCTCTCGAATAATTGCACACCCAGCATTTGTTCAAGCGCGTCAACCCGCCAACTGAGCACTGACTGTTTTACGTGGAGCTGCTTTGCTGCATGCGAGAAGCTCTGGGTCCCGGCTGTCACGACTGCGGCTCTAAAATGGCGGATCTCTATAGCCATGATTTAATTCCGCAACGCTTTCCAACACCGGGTAGTGGGTCAGTTTGAAATTTCCCGCTTCTTATAGGTTCCGCGCTTCGCTGGCTTAGCTTCAGCCTGTTCGACCAGCATTGCAATGTCTGCAATCTCCCAAAGCCGGTCAGTCACGCCAGCTTCCATCGCGGGGGTGACGCGCAGCGTTTTGTGAACGCGGACGAAATTGTAATACATCATGTGAAGCGCGACGGCATGGGCGTGATTTTCGACCTTCTTTGAAAAGGCATTGGTCAGTCGGGTGAAGCGGCGCATGTGCATCCGCATGGTGAGATTGCTGCGCTCGACATAGGACGTGCTGACATGCTTCATGTCGGGCTTGCCTTCAACGGCGCGCTTCTTGATGCCGGTGCATTCGGCGGGGCTGTAGCGGCGGTTATCGACCGAGCCGACATTGCCATACATTTTGACCAGTTGCGCATAGTCAACATCGCAACCAAACGCGCCTTCAACCGCTTCAAGATAGGCACGGTGGCCGTCGCTGGTAAGCTGGACGCGGGTGGCAAGGCGTGATGCCAGATCGTCCATAAACCACATGGCATATTCAGCATCGCGGCCACCGACCAGATAAGACAGTATCATCTTGCTATCAGCGTCGATTGCGGTCCATGTCCATGTGTCGCCAGCATGATTGGGTGCGGCTTTGGCAGCGGCGACGTTCTTCTGCTTTGCATAGGTGAACGACCAAATTTCATCGACCTGCACCCGCGATGCTTTCACGTCGCGGACATTGGCATCGTGATAGGCGGCACATGCTTTGCCAGCGTCGATCAACAGCTTGGCCACCGTGTTCTTGCTCGCGCCGGTCAGTCGCGTGATTGCGCGGATGCTCATTCCCTCGCAAAGCATGTGGAGGATTTTGGCGCGTTGCTCGATGGTCAGCTTGTTCATGCATTTTCAATATGACCGTTTCGCGCCTTAGTCAAGCATAAAGGTATTTATGAATATTAGAAATTATCGCCATGCGGTAAGTCGCTATTGACATTAGAAGCGGGCTGATTTACGAGGATTCCGCATGAGGATAGAGTTTGCTGATGAGCGTTTGCTGTTACTTTTTACCCGTGACGCTCACAAGCTCGGACTTCCAATTGCAGTAATCAGGGCGGCTCAGTTGAAGCTGTATGAGATGGAGCAAGCGCCGGATGAACGGTCGCTGCGAAATTGGAAAGGGCTTCGCTACAAAAAACTGGGCGGAGATAGGGAGGGGCAGCGGTCTATCAGGGTCAACGACCAATACAGGATTGTTTTTGAAATCCTGAATGATGAAGGGCCGCCGTTAATTAGGGTCTTGGAAATTGATGACATACACTGAAAATCTTATCGGCAAGAGCATCGCGGAAATGCTTGGGCATGTTCCGCATCCCGGTGAATTTATCGCACAAGAATTGGAGGCGCGGGGCTGGATGCAACGCGACCTTGCTTATATTTTGGGCGTCCCGGAAGGGGCGGTCAATCTGATCATAACGGGCAAGCGTGGCGTCAGCCCTGAAATGGCGAAGGCGCTGGGTGATGCCTTTGATGTTTCGCCCATGTTTTTCTCGAATTTGCAGAACGCTTATGAAATGTCGCGGGCGCGTTCGCCCGACCCAGCTATTGCTAAGCGCGCTCTGTTTCAGGGCGCGTATCCGGTGCGCGAAATGATCAAGCGTGGCTGGCTGGCCGATACCGACGTGCCTCTTTTGGAGGGGCAGCTTATGCGGTTTTTCCGTCGCAATTCCATTGATAGCGTTCCGTATCTCGCACATGCCGCGAAGAAGAAAGATTATGCCGAAACGTCACCGTCTCAATTGGCATGGCTTTTCCGCGTCCGCCAGATTTGTGAGGAAATGCCAGTCGCGCCTTATTCCGAATCTGCGCTTAAGGATGCTGTGGCTAACGTGCTGCCGCGATATATGATGGACCCCGAAGAAGTACGCCACGTTCCGCGTGTTCTCGCTGAATGTGGCGTGAGGTTCGCTATCGTTGAAACCTTGCCAAAGGCTCTAATTGATGGCGTTTGTTTCTGGCTGGATAACAAGTCACCCGTCATTGGCATGACCACCCGTTTCGACCGGATCGACAACTTTTGGTTCGTGTTGCGGCATGAAATCGAACATGCACTAAATGGCGATGGCAAAGGGCAGTCCGAGGAAGAGGTAACGGTTGATGTGAGCTTGGATTCCGAGGATCGTGATGGCTTGCCCCCTGAAGAGGTGAAGGCCAACGCTGCTGCGCAGGGATTTTGCGTGCCGACCTCGGAATTGGACTCTTTCATTTTGCGCAAAGCGCCTTTCATCTCCGAAAAGGATGTAATCGGTTTTTCGCGTCGCATTGGACGGCATCCAGGAATTGTTGTCGGTCAAATTCAACGGCGGATAGATCGCCCCGAATGGCTTACCCGTCTGAAAGTGAAAGTGCGGCAGCACATCATTCCATCTGCTGTTACCGATGGCTGGGGTAACCCTGCGCCTGTGTCTCTTTAGGAGTTTGAAATGACGAAGAACGAAGAATTGCAAAAAGCGTGGCATGCCTATGAAAAAGAGCATGGCTACGTCCCTGCTACTGTCCGCGATGCGTGCATCTGGGCAGTAGGACGGGGCATTGTCCAGATGCCCGACATCGATCCGTTCGATAAACTGGCGGAAGACATGGCGCGGGCATTGCGTGAAGAATATGCTGTTGATGCCCTTGGTCGTCGTTATCGCAAGAATCATGCTGTACGGGTCACAGCTAAAGGGGGCGTCCAGCATACCATGTGGGCAATCCTTGGGTCAGCACCGCGCGAGCATATGCAAAAAGCGTTTATCCAGCGCCGTGAACAAATTGTCGGTGACTGCAACCAGTTGGCTACCGATGTTGAAGTCTATAACGACATGAACAAGGATCAGCCGCCTATTCAGATGTTGCTGGATTTCCGCGATGACGTTGCAGAGCGCCGCTTCTGGGATGGTAAAGAGGCTGCTTAGCTCTTCTTTTTCCAGCGCGCCGATGCCGCAACTTTAGCAATTTCCGAACGCTGTTCCGGTGTTAACGCTTTGGCGCGGGCTGGTCCGCCAACAACACCAGCCTTCGAAGCTCGCCTTTCGATGGCTGTCTTTTCTGCTTCCTCAACGTCGCCGCTCGCAATGTCGATCATCAACTTTGCAAGCTGGTTGGGGTCGCGTGGGCGTTTTGGTGTTTTAGCCATCATTGTTCTGATATAGGTTCGTCATATGAAGTTTCATATCACCAACTGATGAAATTTCAAACTGACCCACTACCCAACACCGATCTGACTCGCGTCCCTTCCTAAAACTTAAACAGCTCCAAGTGGAGGGGGATCCGGTCATGCTACTAACGATGCATCCGTTTCATCTGGCTTGCCATCCCAAAGCGCCACATTTGACATCGTTGACGCGATCAGTCGGGCCTGAGCTTCACGGAGCATATCTGCGGTAACTTCGCGGGCGTGACGCTGCATCTCATTGGTCGCGGCCAATCTTTCCATTGCTGTGTAAAGCACTGAAGCTAGGGCAAACGCCGTGTCAAAATTTGACTGATCAATTTTCTGGTGTTTGGCAATACGCTTTGCAAAGGCTTCGAGCACCGGCATCGCTGAATGTAAGCGATTATAGTAAAATCGATTGTTACCGCGATCCGCCTCCGCATTGCGGGCTCTTAAAACTTCGCGATGATTGCGCCACGCCTTCTGGAAGGCAATGACCAGACTGCGGGTATGTTTAAGTGTTTCTTCTTCATCCCAATCACCTTCAAATGTAACTAGGGTATCTCGGACTTCAGCGCTAGCCTGTTCCGCAAGCGCAAAAATCGCGTCTTCAGTATCTTTGAAATAAAGATAAAAGGTTGCCGGACTTGCCTTTGCCTTTTTGGCGATTTCAAGGACCGTCAGCTCGGAAGGCGAACGGCTCTTCAGTAGCTTCGCGGCTGTTGTGAGCAGCCGATCTCGGGTCTGGCGTCCTTTAGCCCCCAGGAGTTGCCCCTGTTGATTGGTTTCCATCGTCACGCCCTTGCTATAGCCCTAAATCACGTCGTCTTCTGGTTCATATGCCATTGCGCATACACCGCGACAAGATAATCTTGTATAGAAACTGACTAACTGTTAGTTACAGGATCGATAGCCAAGGCACGTGGAGACAAAGATAATGACTAAGGCTGGCATGCAAGAGCTGACTCGGCTGTTCATTGATGGCGAGTATCAGGCGGCGGGTGGCGGTGCCGACGCAATTATCAATCCTGCAAATGAAGAGGTTATTGGCCATGCGCCGGTCGGCAATTTGACCGACCTTGATACCGCCCTGTCCGCTGCACGCGCCGCTGTCGATCAAGGCGACTGGGCCCATCTGCCATTTGGCAAACGAGCAGATATCGTGCAACGTTTTGTCGACGAACTTCGCGCTCGCGGCCATTTTATCCAGCGCCTGCTGATTGAAGAAGCCGGGTCAACCCTTTGGCTATCGCAGACGATCCAGTTCGCCTGGCCGCTTAATCATGCCGACTACGCCATTCAGGAAGCACGTAAGCTTGCCCCGGAAAGTTTACCATTCGAGATCACGCCCAATCTGGCCGCGCAGGACGGCAGCAACATGCTCGGCGGCGGTGTCGTTGAACTTGTCCCGGCAGGAGTTGTCGCCGCCATTACACCATATAACTTTCCATTTTTCCTCAATGTCGGCAAGGTTGTGCCCGCACTGCTCATGGGCAACAGCGTTGTGCTCAAACCTTCACCTTACACGCCATTTGCGGCGCTGGTCATGGCCGAAGCGGCTCGCGCGGCCGGTCTGCCGAAAGGACTGCTCAACATTATTACTGGGGGCACTGATGTCGGTGCCGCACTGACCAGCGATCCGCGGGTAGATTTGATCAGTTTCACTGGGTCGGACACGGTCGGTGCCGCTATCATGGCGCAAGCATCGCCGGGGCTGAAGCGCGTGCATCTCGAGCTCGGCGGCAAAAGCGCACTGATTGTCCGGGCCGATGCAAATTTGCAGGCAGCGGCGATGAGCGGCTTTGGGGGTTTCACCTTGCACTCGGGCCAAGGCTGCGCCCTTTTGACGCGCCACATTGTGCACAATTCGATCCGGCCAGCCTATGTGGAAATGCTAAAGGCCTTTGCCGGACATACCAAGTTTGGCGATCCCGCCGACCCGGCCACTACTCAAGGCCCACTGATCCGCGAAGCACAGCGCGCGCGGGCGGAGCATTTTACTCAACTCGGCCTCGACAGTGGTGCCAAGCTGGTCTTTGGCGGTAAGCGACCCGCTGGCTTTGACAAGGGTTTCTTTTACGAACCTACACTGTTCGACGATGTTGACAACAAGTCGAGGCTGGCACAGGAGGAGGTGTTCGGTCCTGTCGGTGCCGTCATTGGCTTTGATACCGATGACGAGGCGATCGCACTGGCCAATGATTCGCAATTCGGCCTGTCGGGTGCAATTTACTCGGCTGATGTCGCCACCGCTTTTGAAATGGCGCGCAGATTGCGCACAGGTGATGTGTCGATCAATGGCGGTGCGGGCAAAATGAGCAGCCATGCACCCTTTGGCGGCATGAAACGCTCAGGCATCGGCCGCGAATACGGCAAGCATTGGCTACGAGAATTCGCCGAGGAACGTGCCATTCTGTTTCACGCCGGCTGAACTGTGCAGATTTACGAGAGGAAAAGCAAATGACAGCTTCGGATCCCAAGTCGACAATCAGCAAGTTCACGCCGCTTTGGGTCGACGTTGACGGAGCTATTGACGATCAGCCGGAGTTCGTCGCGCGCTACCAGCCCGATGTGCTTGATATCCGTCATCGTCATGGTGAATTGCGGCATTGGTGCCCATGGCCGACCGTGCACGAAATTGCCGACCTGATCGATGCCAAGGTGAAAGCTATGCCTGGTCCAGCAGTCACATTCTACGGCAACAGCGACAATCACCATTTCGCTTACATGGTGATTAGCCGTCACCAGGAACCACTGACCTCGATCGGGATCGACGGGCATAGCGACCTGTTTCGCGCGACCGGAAAGCAACTTTGGGCTGGCAACTGGATGGCCGGACTATTCAAGCTGGGCATTGTAAAAAAGCATATCCAGCTGGGTGCCGAAAAAGACTTGGCCTTGACGAAGGACTTTCCCGCACCCTTAGGCAAGTATCTCCAGCGTTTTGATCTGATCAAAGCAGGTCTGGTGGAGATCTGGCCGACCAGCTTGGAAGAATCGACGCTCTTTGGAAGGATGACAATAGACAGCGAATGCGTTTCCATACGTCCAAAGAATCTCTTCCTCTCTCAATGCAAATGGAAGTCCATCCGCGCAAGCGGAGGCATGGAAACTGCAGTCAATCGCATATTAGACCGCATTCCCACGGAGGCTGTGCATCTGACGCTCGACAAAGATGGCCTGTGCGACGAGGACCAGTTTTCGAACCAGTTTGGCGGGCGCCAAGGCAGCATGACGCGCGGGGAGCTAGTGATCCTCATCAAAACGGTCAAACAGCGCAAAAAACTGATCGGCGTTGACGTGTGCGGCGATTTTACCGTCCCGGTCAGTCCTCCTGGATCGTTCAAAGAAAAATGGTCGAAATACGAGATGGACTCGATGCCCGCTGATGCGCGGGATCATCCGGCGAAGTATCTTAAGCGCAACGAAGAAACCAATATCGCGATCATGGAGGCCCTGAACGGCTAAATGGATCTTACCCTGACTTTGCACGAAGCGGAGGATTGCTAGAATGAAAAATGTTTTAGGCTATGAAGGAAAATCCGTCATCGTCACAGGGGCCGCCTCCGGTATGGGCGCTGCCGCCATTGAGATATTGCGTGACTTAGGCGCAAGGGTTCATGCGCTCGACATCCAAGCCGTCAATGCGTCCGGTCTGGCGAGCACACATCAGACCGATCTGTCCGACCCGGCTTCGATCGATGCCGCTGTCGCCGCGGTTGGACCGGTCGACGTCCTGCTAAATTGCGCCGGCCTGCCCACAACCGCCCCGCCGGTTAAGGTCATTCTGGTTAACTATGCCGGGCTGCGCCATCTGACCGAAAAGGTCGCGGCAACCATGGCACCGGGAGCAGCCATAGTTTCGATCGCCTCAGTTGCGGGCATGGGTTGGCAGTTGAATATGGAGAGGCTGATGCCGCTAATGCAGCTCGAAACCCATGACCAGATCAAATCCTGGGCGGAGAATGATCCTGAAGTGGTCGGCAACCAAAACGGCTATGGCGTCTCGAAGGAAGCGATCAATTGCTACACTGCCTGGCGGTGTATGGACTTCGCCAAACGTGGCATCCGGTTGAGCTGCATCAACCCAGGCCCCACTGAAACCGCGATGATGCCCAGTTTTCGCGAGACGATGGGCGGCGACTATATGGACAAATTTCCGAAGCCGCTCGGCCGCTCGGCGACCGCCGATGAACAGGCGTGGCCGTTGATTTTCCTTGGCAGCCCCAGAGCGAGCTATGTCACGGGCACCTCGCTGTTTGTCGATGGCGGCTTTGCCGGCGGCCTTTATACCGGCGCAATCGATCCTGCCGTGCTGCAACCGGCCTGACCCTGTGGCCAATATCCTGCATGGCAAAGCGGTTGTCCTGACCGGTGCAGGCCAGGGTCTTGGCAGGGCCCTGGCACGCCAGCTAGCCAATGCCGGATCAAGGGTTGGCCTCATCGGCCGCACCGAGGCGAAGCTCAGGGCTGTTCAGGACGAAATTGGCGCGTCACATCCTGTCTTGACCGTCGACATCACCGATCAGCAAGCGGTAAAAGCGGCCTTCGCTCAAGCCGCCGAGCAATTGGGCGGCATCGACGCACTTATCAACAATGCTGCGCTTTTCCAGCTAAGTCGCCTTGTCGATATGCCGCAGAAGCTGATGCTGGAATCTGTCAGTACCAACCTGCTGGCTCCGCTCTACTGCATTCAGGAAGCCGTGCCCTTTATGCGCCAGAAGGGGCACGGCGACATCATTTCGATTTCAAGCGAATCGGTTGCTTTCCCCTTTCCGCATCTCGGGTTCTACGCGGCGACAAAGGCGGCGCTTGAAACCATGTCGCAGGCGCTGGGCGACGAATTGCGCCCCGATAACATTCGTGTCTGTGTCGTTCGCTCCGGTACCCTGGCAAACAGCCAAATCAACGATTACAGCTGGTCAGAGCAGGCTGTCGCGGCATTCAAAGCCGATCTGAACCACAAAGGTATTGACATCTTTGCGCGCGCGCGGATGGAGCCGGAAGCAGTCGCGAACGCTATTGTGCAGGTGCTCGAAACGCCGCGTGATGCGTTTGTTGAAACCATGACCGTACGCGCCTATTAAGCAATTGCCAAAGCTCAGGTCCGAGCAGTCAAAACCCTTCGAAACGCGGCTGGCGCTTCTCCTTGAACGCATTCACACCTTCGACATAATCGGCGGTCGTACCTGCGACCCGCTGGTTGTCGCGTTCCATCACTAAACACTCAGCAAGTGATTCGTGAAGCGCTCGGTGAATGCCTTGGCGGATCATGCGCAGAGCCACGGTTGGGCCCGCGGCAAGCCGCTGCGCAATCGCCATGGCTTCCGCGTGAAGATCATCGGGCTCGGCAACTTTCCAAACCAGCCCCCACGCATCGGCCTGTTCGGCAGACACTCGCTCGCCGAGCATCATCATGCCCATCGCCTTCGCGCGACCCGCCAGCCTCGGCAAAAGCCATGTAGCGCCTGTATCGGGGACAAAGCCGATATTCACGAAGGCTTGCAGGAAAAAAGCGTTCCGGCTGGCAATGACAATATCAGATGCCAAGGCGATAGAGCAACCAGCACCTGCGGCTACGCCATTTACGGCACTGATCACCGGGATGGGTTGATCAATCAGACTTTGCAAGAGCGGATTCAAATGTGTTTCTAAAATCGCACCTGTATCCCCAGCCGCTGGACCGTCAGCAATGTCCATGCCAGCACAGAATGCTCGACCTTGGCCGGTTAAAAGTATCGCACGGGCTGGAACGCTCTCACGGACCCATACAAGGATCGCCCGCAACTCATCCAGCATCGCGGGCGTGAACGCGTTGAGCGCCTGCGGTCGCGCCAACTCAATCACAAGCACTTCGCCTTCTTTCCGAAGCTTAAGAGCTGTATATGCTTCAGCTAGCATCGTGGCACGTCATGAGCACCGATTCAGAACCAAATAATATCATACAGGACGCATACCTACAAAAGTACAATCCTCAGGTTCGAGACGCTTCGCATACACTTATGTGCGCGAAGCGCCATCAAACATCATTGTGAGAACTGGCCGCGCAGTTCGATCCCAAAGGTTCGCGGGCGGCCAGCGTAGCCAATGACATAGCCGAGGTTGCTACCCAAACCAAGGCGGCCCGAGAAATAGTCCTTGTCGGTAAGGTTTTTCCCAAAAAGAGACACGGACCATCGATCGTCGATATCGCGCAACGCCAATCGAGCGTTCAGCAAACCATAAGACGGCTCGAAGTCACCAGGACCGCCGCGGTCGAAGTTTACCCTGTCGGTCCATGCCCAATCGGCCGAGGCCGAAAAAACGCCAAATCCGCTGACTTCGTGGTCATAACCGGCACTCAAGGAATAGGTCCAACGTGGCGCATAGGGGAATGGTTCACTTTTCCGATCACCAAAGATTGCATCGGGAAAGCTATCATAGCCTGATTTCACATACGCCAGGTTGCCCGAGACACGAAAGCCCTTCACGGGAAGAACCGTCACCTCAACTTCGAACCCGCGCAAATAGCCCTTCGCAGCGTTTGTGATAACCGTTGAAGTACCTGTTACAGTGTCGTCAACAATTACGGGGACGAGGGTTGTGCGCTGAATATCGCGGTACCACGAATTGAATGCGGCAACATTGACCCGCGCGCGGCGATCCCAGAATTCGGATTTCAAGCCGACCTCAATGTCGGTCACCGTTTCCGGCTTGAAGGGGCTGAATGCCGCAATAGTTGCCCGGGCACGCAGATTCTGTCCGCCGCTCTTGTAGCCGCGATTGGTCTTGGCGTAGACCAAAACATCATCGGAGAACTTGTAGTCGAGGCCAAAGGTCCACGACCAATCATTGAACCGATCCGACTGATCGGTCTGGCAAACAGCACCCGACGCGATCAAGGATGATGGTACAGCGCAAACCCCAGCTTGAAGTTGCACGAGCTTAACAGCGCGCAGATCTGAAGAGTAGCGAAGGCCGCCCGTGATCGAAAGCCGATCGGTGAGCTTATAGCTTCCTTGGGCGAACAAAGCCCAACTTTCATTCAAGACGTCACCAACAGTCTGCCCTGGGTTTGTAACACGCGGATCGAACAGTGCGACAGTCTCAAGAGCCGAATTGCTCGACTGATCGGTTCCGGTCTCCCTGAAATAGAATGCACCAACGATCCAGTCGAGTCGGTTATCAAACGCTTTGCCAAGCAATTGGAGTTCTTGGCTGAATTGATTCGATGTCGTCGACGTGTCCGCTTTTAGAATGGTGAAAGGGGTTCCGTCGAGATCGAAACCATTGGTGCCTGCCACCGACCGGTAGGCGCTGATGCTGCGCACAATTGCGGGACCAAGATCCATTTCCAGTGACGCGGCGATCCCCCACAGCTCCGAGTCCGACCGGTCGCCGCCGAACCCGCCGGGTGTGACATAGTTGCTAGAATTCTGACGAATGCTGCCAGCCTGAAAAGACGAAAATAGCCGATAGGCAGCAACTAGGTCAGGGTCGAATGTCGGGGTAAACAATCCTTGGCTGAGTGCGATCTCGGCAAGAGTCGCTTGCAAACCCTGATCTGTCGCCAGCCCACTGAGCGGATTGACGGAGACCAGCTTGGGTGCCGCCGAAGCAGCATCGAGCTTGGCATAGTCGCCACTGAGCGTGAGTGTAACATCATCAGCCGGATCGAACCTTAGCGCGGCCCGATAATAGCGACTCTTGACCTTGTCCTGACGGGTACCGGACAACAAGTTACGGCCAAAGCCGTCATTGTCACTGGTCGCGATGACGCCTCGAAAGGCCATCTTGTCAGCAATGATCGGCAGATTAACGACGCCTTCAACATCGAACTGGTTGTTGGTACCATAGCGCACCGCACCCGATAGCGAAGTGGAGTATTCGGGTGCCTTGGTGGTGATCGAGATCGCGCCGCCAGTGGTATTACGGCCGAACAGCGTGCCTTGTGGACCCTTAAGAACTTCTACGCGCTCAACGTCCACCAAGGCAGCCAGGCTGCCGGTCTGCCGGGCACGGTAGACACCATCGATGTAAAGGCCGACCGGAGCGTCCAGCGTGATCAGCGTGTCAAGTTGCGAGAGGCCACGGATCGACACTTGCCCAGTTTGCGGACCGTTGCCCGACTGGTATATGGTTAGGCTGGGAGTGGTTGTCCCAAGATCAAAGACGTTGACGATCTGCCGTTCTTGCAGTTGCTGCGATGAATAAGCGGTAATAGCGACTGGTACGTCTTGAACCGACTCTGCGCGCTTGCGTGCGGTGACGACTATCTCCGCAAGTTGCCCGTCATCCGCCGCAACCTCTGCGGCTGGCTTGGCTGGGTCAGTCTGGGCAAAAGCAGGCGCTGCCCACAGTCCAGCAAGCGCCGCAGCTGACACAGCCAGGGTCGCCTTACGCGACCTTAGAGAACGATCTCTTCCGAAATTTTTCATTTTTGCCACCTCTCCCTTCCTATTGGGTCCAGCAAGCATCTTTGCCGCACCGTTGTGAATGTTAACGCCGATCTGATAACCCCCTAAAATTCATCACAGATTACCCGTTCCGAGAATCGCGCATGCAAATTTAAAGCTGACATGCTATCAGCTATAGATCCGATGTCAAGCGAACGCTCATGATCGTTTGGGCGCACATTTTTCGTCGTAAAAAGACGATCACGGTTCAAGACGCTTACCTTTAACAAGCGGGCTTTCGCTAGGATAAGTTAAGTTGCGTTCAAGCAATCGCTTTCTGCTCAATCAATCGTGCAAATGTCGCTGTTGCGGTTTGAGAGCTTGCACTTTGGTCAGACTAGCCCAAAGAATACGCGCTAATGGTTCATCAGTTACCGTTGACGCAGGCCGCTATGTCTGCACCAAGCCTGGCCAGTCGGGGATAGGACCGGGCGTAGTGATCGGCATTGGCACCGCTGGCATTGCCGCGCAGCAGACGTCCCTTGATGCCATGGCAGATTGCCGCCAACCGAAAGAAGCTGAATGCCATATAAAAATTCCAGTTCGAAATTCCCGCACGACCACTGCGCTTGGCATAGGCCGCAACATATTCTGCTTCGCTTGGCAGGCCCAGCGCAACAAGATCGGCTTCATGCAGGCCCGCGACAATGTCTGCGGGCATGCGATACATCATGGTATGATATGCAAAATCCGCCAGCGGATGGCCAAGCGTAGACAGCTCCCAATCAATAACAGCCACGACATGCGGCTCGGTCGAATGGAAAATCATATTGTCAATGCGGCAATCGCCATGCACGATAGCGCATTGATCACCGGACGGAATATTGGCGAGCAGCCAGGCGATCAACTCATCCATAGCCGCATCGCGACCGGCTTCCTGGTCAGACTCATATTGCCCAGCCCAGCGACCAATCTGCCGACCGAAATAGTTTTCTGCCCGGCCATAATCGGCAAGCCCGACCGTCGCGGGATCAAGACTGTGCAATTGCGCGACAGTGGCATTCATCGCATCGAACAGCGCGGCACGCTCTGCTGGTGCGCACTCGGGCAGTCGCGCGTCCCAAAAGATACGACCCTCAACCAACTCCATGATGTAAAAGGGTGCGCCAATGATTGTGCTGTCGTCACATAGCGCCAGCACCTGCGGCACCGGAAATCCCGTTCCGTGCAAGGTTTGCATCACGCGTGCTTCACGCTCGATCGCATGCGCCCCCTTCAGGATCGGCCCAACCGGTTTGCTTCGCAGCACATAATGTCTCGCGGGACTGGTCAGCCGGTAAGTCGGGTTGGACTGCCCACCACTGAACCGTTCCAAGCCCAGCGGTCCACGCCAATCGGGCAAATGTTGCTCAAGCCAGCGTTGCAGTACAGAATGATCAGCCGCCATGCGCGCTATGCCAATCGCGTTTGATTTTCTTTGCAAGCGACCATTTGTGAACCTCGGTCGGGCCGTCATAAATGCGGAAGGCGCGGACTTCGCGAAACACCTGCTCTACGATTGTTTTGTCGGTCACCCCAGTGCCTCCCATCACCTGGACACAGCGATCGGCTACGCGCATCAAGGCCTCGGATACGGCGACCTTGGTCATGGAGCTTTCAACGGTTCCAAGCTCACCGTTATCAAGCACCCCGGCACACCACTGGATCATCAACTCTGCCTGCTTGAGCTCGATAAGGTTTTCCGCGAGCATGAAGCCAACGCCTTCATGATCGATCAGCGGCTTGCCGAAGGCCTGTCGCCGGTTGGCGTAGTCTGCGGCAATCTCATGAGCACGGGTACAGCTTCCAAGCCAACGCATGCAGTGAGAGAGGCGGGCCGGCGACAGGCGCACCTGCGCATATTTGAACCCTTCCCCCGCTCGGCCCAGCATCTGGTCGGCAGGCAGGCGCAAGTTGTCGATGATGACGGTCGCATGGCCGCCGGGCATCGAGCTGTCGATCGTGTTTGGAACATGTTCGATGCGAATTGCAGGATCAGGCATGTCAACAAGGAACATGCACGCACCCTCGTCCGCCCTGGCCATGACGATGCCGACCTTTGCTCCATCTGCCCCGGTAATGAAGCATTTGCGGCCGTTGATGACCCAGTGATTGCCATCAGGTCGGCAAGTGGTTTTCATCATCGACGGATCCGAGCCCGCGCCGCCCTCGTCGGCGGGCTCGGTCATGAAGAAGGCAGAACGGCACCGCCCTTCAACCAAGGGTTTGAGGTAGCGTTCCTTCAGCTCGGGCGTGCCGACCTTGCCGAGCAGATACATATTGCCTTCATCGGGTGCCTGGGTGTTGCAGGCGAGCATACCCAGAGGCGAAAGGCCCGACCGCTGCAGCACAAGCGCTGTCTCGCGCTGGTTCAGATGCGCGCCGTCCGGCAAAATGTGCGGAGTCAGCACGCCTGCTGCTATTGCCTTTTCGCGCAGCTCGGCCACCAGCGCGTCGGTTGGTGCACCATGATGGTCGCGCCGCGGATCGGCCTCATATGGGACCACGACATCGCGAACAAAAGCCTCGACACGCAAGGCGATAGCGATCGCTCTTTCGGTGGGCATCAGCAATTATCTCCAATCATTGCCAAATAATGCGCTTCGGTCATGCCGGCTATTTGTCCGGCAGTGACGCCCGGAGCGAGTTCGATCAGATGGAATGGCTCCTGCCGCGTGGACCGGTCGAACACCGCATGGTCAGTAATGATCATGTCAACGACGTTGGATCCAGTCAGCGGCAAGGTACAATTTTTTCGGAATTTCGGACTGCCGTCCTTCGCCACATGGTCCATCAGCACAATAATCCGCTTGACGCCTGCGACCAGATCCATCGCGCCGCCCGGTCCCTTGACCATCTTGCCCGGCACCATCCAATTCGCCAAATCACCATTCTCGGCAACTTCCATTGCGCCCAGGATCGACAGGTTGATGTGCCCACCACGGATCATGGCAAAACTGTCGGCCGAGGAAACATAGCTGGTACGATCAAGCTCGGAGATCGTCTGCTTTCCGGCGTTGATGATATCGGCATCGACCTTATCTTCCGCGGGGAAAGGTCCAAGCCCCAGAATGCCATTCTCGGAATGCAGCGTTACATCGATCGCCGGATCAATATGGTTAGAGACCAGCGTCGGTATTCCAATGCCAAGATTGACGTAAAAGCCATCCTTCAGTTCTTGTGCGGCGCGCGCCGCCATCTGATCGCGCGTCCAGGGCATCAACCGATCTTTCCATCGCTGGTGGTGCGTTGCTCGATCCGCTTCTCGTTCGATGTCGCCCTGATCAGACGTTGCACGAAAATGCCGGAGGTATGGATATGATCCGGGTCGAAAACGCCTGTCGCAACAAGTTCCTCGACCTCTGCCACGGTGACCCGACCGCAACTGGCAATCATCGGATTAAAATTGCGCGCCGATTTGCGGTAGACCAGATTGCCGTGGTCATCGCCGCGCCATGCCTTGACGATGGCCAGATCGGCGACCAGCCCCCGCTCCATGATATAGCGTTCGTTATCGAACAGCCGCTCTTCCTTGCCTTCGGAGATCTTTGTGCCCACCCCGGTCCGCGTATAGAAAGCAGGAATTCCGGCACCGCCAGCCCTGATCCGTTCGGCCAGCGTGCCTTGCGGACAGAACTCAATCTCGATCTCCCCAGACAAATATTGCCGCTCAAACTCGCGATTCTCGCCGACATAGGACGAGATCATTTTCCTCACCTGTTTGCCCTGCAACAACAGACCCAGCCCGAAATCATCGACACCGGCATTGTTCGAAACGATGGTGAGATCGCGAACCTTGCTATCGCGGATCGCCAGGATAAGCGTTTCGGGAATACCGCAAAGGCCAAAGCCGCCAGCCGCAATCGTCATGCCATCGAACAGCAAGTCGTTCAGTGCATCCACAGCATCGCCAAAGATCTTGCTCGCCATTCTGATAACGACCCCTTACAAACTGCTGACCATATGGCCGCCATCGATCGTCAGGATCGAGCCAGTCATGTAGGGCGAGGCAGCCGCGGCGAGCATGAGCAATGGTGCATCAAAGCTAGCCAGATCGCCAAGGCGCCGTTGCGGAATTTTCTTGACCATCGCTTGCCCAGGCTCGGTCGTCCAAAAATCCTCGTTGAGTTCGGTAGCGACATAGCCAGGCGCAATGGCATTGACCCGAATGTTGTAGCGCGCCCACTCGAGCGCAAGCACCTTGGTCATCTGGACCAGCCCCGCCTTGGCAACGGCATAGGGCGCCACCATGCTGCCTTGGCGCAACCCCAGAATAGAGGCGATGTTAATGATCTCGCCGCCCCGGCCATGCGCCCTAAAAGCGCGCGCCGCCGCCTGAGCGATCAGAAAGCAACCCTTCAGATTGGTGCCGATCACTGCATCCCAGTCCGCTTCTGTTTGATCAAGTGCTGCAGCTTCGCGGACAATACCGGCGTTGTTCACGACAATGTCAAGCCCCGCCATGTGCGGGGCAAAGTCGGCGAGGCTCCGGCTGTCCGCCACGTCGAGCTGCAGCGGAGTTGCCGATCCACCCGCCGCCTCTATCTCGTCGGCAACCCGTTCAAGGGCGGCTTGCCGGCGAGCGGCGATTACGACATGCGCACCGGCCTTGGCCAGAACCATCGCGAAATGCGCCCCAAGCCCGCTAGATGCGCCTGTGACGAGCGCCTTCTTTCCCGTCAGACCGAATGGTGTCAAAGCAACAACCAATTTATCGCGCGCGCGGGAGGCCGAGGGCCGTCTCGGCAATCACGCTACGCATGATTTCGCTGGTCCCTCCATAGATGGTGGTAGCCGTGCCATGGCGATAATCCAGCTCGAGAACGCCAACGCCGCTCTCAGCCCCGAACAGCGAATGGGGTGCCGCCAGCCGCAACAAATCTGTTGCATCGTTAAGATAGGCTTCGGTCGCATAGAGTTTGGACATCGGGCCGAAGTAGCGGTTGAGCTTCCCTTCGACGGTTGCCCACAAGGCGCGGCGACTGAGTGCCTCACCGACATACGCACGGGCCAGTGCTTGCGCCAGACGTTCCGCCACATGCGGCTGATCGATGGGCCTTGCGCCCGTTTCATCCATATCTTTTGCCCAGCTGACAGCCGCGTTGACCATTGCCAGCTGACGCAGATGATAGTCGGTCGCGCCTTGCTCCATAGTTAGCGCGCTGGCCATGACCTTGGCACCCTGGTCCACATCGCCCAGCCGGTAGCGGTCGTCGACATAGACGTCCGTATAATAAGTGATGTTGGTCCGCTCATCGGAAAGCGTGTGAACAGCCTGCACTTCGATGCCCGGCGTATCGAGCGGCACCAGGAAAATGGACAGGCCGTGATGCTTGGTTGAACCGGCGTCGGTCCGAGTTAGCAATAAAACATATTGTGCGATATCCGCTCCGCTGGTAAACATTTTCTGGCCATTGATCCGCCAGCCATTGCCATCGCGCTCGGCTTTGGTGCGCGCTGCAAAGACGTCGGAGCCTGCGGAGGGTTCGCTAAAGCCGAAGCTGGCAATCGCTTCGCCTGAACTGAGCTTTGGCAGCACTTCCGCTTTCAGCGATTCATTGCCGTACATGAGCACTGTCTTGACCACCATGCTCGCGACCGCAATCGCATGGCGGGTCCAATCAAACTCGTTAAAAACTTCGGCAAGAGCCGTCATTTCATAGGCGTCGCGCTCCTGTCCGCCATATTCGGGCGGCATATCGGGGAAGAGCAGTCCAGCCTTGGCCAATTGCTGCTGAAACGCCGGATGATGGCCTTCCCAGCTATGGTGGGCGTGTTCCTTCAGCTCCGGCGTCAGATTTTCCTTGAAAAACTGCCGCGCCTGATCGGCGAAATTTGCCGCCTTGTCGCCGAGATCAAAATCGATCGAAAGCTCGCCTATATTGGGAAGCGAAACCTCGGCTCCCCGCCACAAACGATCTGCCGCCAGGATAAGCGCATCGCGCGGATCGCCGGCTATCAAAGGCCAAGAAAGCGCGCGGCGATGATAAAGCTGCACGTCATATTCAAGCGACAGACCATAGCCGCCAAGCGTATGCAGAGCGCGCGCCACCGCCTTCTCCGCCGTCTGGGCAGCGAACCAGAACGATAGCAGCACCATGCCACTCGCGCCAGCTTTCTGTCTCGCAATGGACCAGAGCGTCCGCCACAAGAGCAGCCGTGCACCCTCCACATCGGTCAAAGACTCCGCCAGTGGGTGGGCGATCGCCTGGAAACTGCCGATGGGGCGGCCGAACTGGACACGTTGCCTGGCATAGTCGGCGCCCAGTTCCAGAGCTCGGCTGGCAAGTCCAACCAAGGCGTTGGCCATAAGCAGGTGCCATTCTTCAAGCGCGGCATTCCATTGCCCGATAGTCTCAGCACCTGAACCGATACGATGGTCAATGTTGGACCTATCCAGATCCCACTCCGCAATTGCGCCCGAGCCAAGGTCCGAACGATGTTGGCCCTTCCCCTTACGATAGACCAGAATATCCTGACCAGCGCGTGCAACAACAATCTCGGCGTATGCGCCGCCAGTGATCAGTTGCGTGCGGCTCTGGTCAGCATCAGTCAGTGCGAGAGACGCGACGATTGCACCGCTCGCAAGAGATTGCGCGAGGTCATGATATCCCAGTCTTTCGAGCAAGCCAGCAACAACCGTGGTTTCGATAATCGGGCCAGGCGCGATAGCGCGGCCGATCTCCTCGGCACAGACCATTGCGTCGAGAAGAGTCGCTTCGCCTGATTGGCGCAGTGTGAGCAACCCCATCTGCGCGACGCTTTGCCAGTAGCGCGGACTGATGCCCTCCTGTTCAGCAGCACGGACGACAGCAATTGTGCATTCCTGCTCAAAAAACTTGCGGAACGCACTTTGCAGCATCACCTGCTCTTCGCCAAGTTCCAGCCTCATGATTGACTCCACTTCTTCAACTGCCTAGGCCTTCATCAGCGCGGCTTTTCCCCATTGCTCAGAATTGCGATTTGGGCAGATGAACGACCAGTCCGTTCAGTGCCTCGGACAGCTCAATTTGACAGGACAACCGGCTGTTTTCCTGCACATCGACGGCCATTTCTAGCACACTCTCTTCCATTTCATCCTTAGGCGGCAGGACCTCCAACCAGTCAGGGTCAATGTAGATATGACAGGTCGCGCAGCTCAGGCAGCCCCCGCAATCTGCAACAATCCCGTCAATCCCGGCTCCTTTAGCCGTGCGCATTACCGACTCACCTGTCACACCGGTGACATCTGTTTTCTGCCCATCATAAGTAATGAAACTTATGTTTATCGCTTGCTCTCTCATTGGTTAACTCCTGGTCTCGGCTGCCAGCGCAACGGCAGGCTGTGATAGCCAATTACGCCGCCGCCATAGATCTTGAACGGCTTGGCGGGGTCGACGCTGAAATCGGGGATTTGGCGCAAAAATTCCTCTAGAATGATGCGAATCTCGCGCCGCGCAAGATGCGAACCGATGCATCGGTGCGGGCCAGCCGAAAAGGTAATGTGGCGGTTGTTGCCGCGCGCGATCCTGATTGCGCGTGGTTCCTCAAACTCCTCAGGGTCACGGTTGGCGGCCGGGATCACGACCGTCACGCGGTCGCCCTTCTTCATCGTCACGCCGAAAATATCGATGTCCTGCGCAACAAAACGGCTGGTGGTCACCACTGCAAAAGCCCGGAGCAGCTCTTCGGCTGCCTCTGGAATGAGATCAGGGTTGGCGACTAATTGCTTTCGATAGTCGGGAGTGTCAGCCAGATAGCGAAACATATTGGTTAGGGTCGAGGTAACAGTGTCCAGCCCGGCAATGAACAGCAGAAAACAGAACCCCATGATGTCGGTCTCCGGAAGCGGCTTGTCCTCGATCTTGAGCGCGACAATCTTGCTGATAATGTCGTCCCTGGGGCTCTGCTTTCGTTCAGCCACCAGCTGGAAAAGGACGCCCATGATGGAATCGGTCGCCGCCTTCTGGCGTACCGGATCATGACTATGGATAAGCTCCACGGTCCAATGCACAAAGATGTCAGCTTGATCTTCCGGCAGACCCATCATGCGCAGGAATATGATTGTCGGCAGCGGGCGAGCAACGGCGCTCACAAAATCGCATTGTTTATTGTGCTTGATCGCATCTACCAGGTTTGTTGCGACGCGCCGAATATCAGCGTCGAGCTTTTCAATCTCCTTGGGAGAGAAGACCGGGTTCAGCATCATGCGATATTTGGCATGGCGCGGCGGATCGAGTTCGAGCGGGATCAGCTCAAACCCGCCTTCCTGGTCTGAATGGTTGGCCTCGTCGCGCGCCACCACGCTGGCAATGCCGCGGCTGGAAAATACAGTGTTGTTCTGTAACACCTCGCGAACGTCTTCAAAGCGGGTAACCATCCAGCCGCCTTCAACACCGGGAGAGAAGGTGATGCGCGGCCAGCTTTCGACCACGGTCGAAAGGTACGCATAGGGATCCTTCAAAAACTCAGGCCCAGCGACGTAGTCCAGCTTGCGCACGAGATCAGGCGCGACATGGCCAGGCACCGCGATTCCGCCAATCGAAGCAACTACCTCATTTCCAACCTGAGCCATACGAGCACCTCATCCTTTTATTAAAACTGACATACTATCACTTGTATTTGGACTTGCAAGCCCCGCTCCAGTGCCCCGGCCGAGCTACGCGGGTCGGAAAAGCGGCACCCATATTGTCCCCTGCTGCTCGAACATCACCTGGAGCGGCATCCCGATCCGCAATAACTCGTATTCAACAATATTGGACGTCAGCCGCAATGCCGTTTGCTCGACCAGTTCTACCAAGCCGACAATGTATGGCACCTCGAGATCTGGCATCCAACGCTGGTGGTTGACGGTGTAACTGAACAGATGGCCCCTGCCCGATACCGCAGTGGATTTGATTTTCCGACCGCTACAGCGTCGGCAAACCGGTGCCGGGGGATGGATGTAAAGCGAGCAGTCATCACACTGATCGATGAGCAGCCGACGATCCGCACCGCCCGTCCAGAAAGGACGGTTGCTGCTGTCCAGATCAGGTAGAAGTCGTGTCAAAAATTTAACCTTCCGATTTGACGCCAAGCATCATTCGACGATGCTGATCACGCCTTCGGGACAGGCCTTGGCAGCACGACGCGCTTGCTGCTCCAGCTCTGGCGGGACGTCGCGCTCGGCCTGATCATTGTAGCCATTCTCGTCCAGCACAACCAAGTCAGGGGCGACAGCCTGACATCGCGCATGGCCTACACATAGGTCTATTTTGGTGATCAATTTCATGACCTTCTCCATTGGTTCGCCTTTTGCTTAAAAGTGATAGACTGTTAGTTATAATAATGCAATCAGCTTTTTTGTAGATCGGTATAGGATGTGACATGGCCAAAAAACCTGCCTCACGAGAGGCTGCTAAGGGTTTCCGTCGCAAAGCTACAATTGGTGCTCCGCCACTCGATAAGAACAGTTGGGCCATCATCTGGATTGGAGCGATGGCGCAAGCTGGCATGGCACTTTCTCCGCTTCTAATTGGTGCTTTCTCGCGCATCGGGTTCTCTGATTTCCAGTCGGGCCTGCTGCTGTCGACTGAATATGCTGGCATGTTGCTGTCCTCAATGCTGGTCTCACGCCGGCTTGGCCAATTGCGACAAAACAAGTTGATCATGTTCGTGGTAATTGGGGCCATTGTTTGCAATGCAACCGCGTTCTTTCTGGCTAGCTTTAGTTTATTGATGCCGATTCGGTTCGCTAACGGCATGTGCATCGGCACAATTCTCGCTTTCGGCAATGCCAGACTCGCCCATGTTTCGGCTCCGGCAAAGCTCGCCGGCTATCGCAGTACGATCACTATCGCCGTAGGCCTTACCGGGATCATGATCGATCCACTGCTGATCGGCCTTGTTGGGGTTTCGGCTATTTTTCTTTTACTGAGCGCGGTAGCCTTGTTGATTGTCCCTGCCATGTTATGGCTAGACAAGGAACCAGGCCAGCCGACAGTCTCACGTCGACTATCGCCATTCTCCTCGGTATCGATATTGCCGCTATGTCTCTACGCTGCGATTCAGTTATCCGGCGCCTTCGTCTGGACATTTGCTCTACCGATCGGCACTGCGGGGGGCTTGCCAGCAGTCGCGATCAATGCAGGCTTGGCAGTTAGCTCGGCCGTTGTGATTGCCATAAGCCTGTCCGCCGAGCCGATCCGCCGGGCCATTGGCTGGAGACCGGCGCTGACGCTAGCGATCCTTGCCTATGCGCCGGGAACAATATTGATGATCAACGCGCCTTCCCCCTTCTCTTTCGGCGCTGGCTTGGTCTTGGTCAACTTAACGGCCTCGTTGGGTGGTTTAATGATGATGGATTATCTAGCCCGGACCGATAAGGAAGGGCGTGTTGCCGCTTCGGCCGCGAGTGTGCTCGCCCTTTGCAATATGCTCGCGCCCACAGTTGCTGGCTGGCTGATGGGCTACGGCGGGCCCCTATGGCTTGTCGCCGGAGGTGTCAGTATCATTTTCTGCGGCTTCATCCTCTCTTGGCGTGTAAGCCGACAGTATCAAGGTTGAGCATGCAGTGCGTTCATGTCAGCGGCAACGGTTTGGCCGCTTTTCCAAAAGAAATAGGCAGCGGCGAGATGACCCAGAACGGGCAGCAAAAGCGCGAGGCGCAGAGATTCTTCTCCTACCAAGGGTCGCGCCAGTTCAGAAGCAATGCCAACAATCTGCGGGCCAAGCGCAAAGCCGATCACTCCGGTCAGCAGATAAGTTACTGAGGATACGCGTGCGCGCTGATCGGTGCGGGCGAGATCTTGTGACAAGCCGTACGCGGGACCGAACCAGGTTGATGCCAGAATCGACCAAAGCGCTAAAGACACGAACATCAGCCACATGGCTTCTGCCAGCAAGACGCCTAGCAACAGAGGACAAGCCAGTAATGAGGACCAAGTCAGAAAATGTGACGAGACCGCTAGGCTGCGGCCCTTGCTCAAACGGTCGACCAAGAGACCCCCGCCAAGCACGCCCATCGCACTGGCAAATCCATAACCAAAGGCGGCAATGCCGCCCGCCTGGGCTAACGTCATTGCGTGAGAGCGCATGAGAAACGAAACCAGCCACACCAACTCGGCCGACAGAACAATGGCGCACAGCGTGATGCCTATCACCACATTGCCCAGCGACGGCGTTGCGAGCATGTACCTGACTGTTTCCTTGATTCCACTGTCGGCAAGTGATGCGGGCTTGACTGCTACTGCCTGATTGCGCGGGTCTCTCACCAGTAAGCCAATCAGTAGCGCAAGAAAGATGCCTGGCAATCCCGCTATAATCATCGCCGCGCGCCAACCATAAGCATTGGCAATCCACCCGCCGCCCGCAAACAGCAGGATTGTGCCGATGGGACCGCCGAAGTAGAAAATCGACATTGCCAGCGCGCGTCGTTCGGGCCGAACGGTATCTGCAATCAGGGCGACGGCCGCAGGTGAACCGCCTGCCTCGACGATCCCCACCCCGATGCGCGACAATGTCAGTTGAATCGCATTTTGGGCGAAGCCGCCAAGGCTGGTAAAAAGACTCCAAACGGCAAGACAGGCGCAGATGATATGCTGCCGGTTGTAGCGGTCCGCCAGGATACCAAATGGGATTGCGGCCAACCCATGACAGACCGCAAAGGCAAAACTCGACAATAGCGCCAGTTCGACGTCATTCAGCTGAAATTCTTGCCGGACCGGTTCGGTTAAAATGCTCATGATGCTGCGATCAATGGTCATGCAGGCATACATGACCATGAGCAGCAGGATGGTTACACGCGGGCTGATCTCGCGGGCCTTTCCCATCGTCATTTCGATTTACGCCAGACCAGCATCGTCATGGGGCGTCAGACTGTTGTCGCAAGCGCTCTCTCGATCGCTGCACCTAGGCGGCGCAAGCCTTCATCAATCACTTCATCGCTGGCCGTCAGCGGTGGCAGGAGCCGAATGACATTTCCGCGATAGCCACAGGCCAACAGCAGGAGCCCTTCCTCGCCGCCGGCGGCGACGGTCGTCTTAGTCAGGGCTGCGGCAGGCTTGTTGGCATCGCTATCATTAACCAGCTCGAGTGCAACCATCGCACCAGGACCGCGGATGTCTCCGACGACGGCTAGACCATCATCACGCAGCTTGGCCAGACCGGATTTCAATCGACCGCCGATAGCAACCGCGCGTTCGCAAAGCTTTTCGCCGTCGATCACATCGAGAACGGCAAGCGCAGCTGCACAGGCGAGCGGCGAGCCCGCAAATGTCCCTCCCAACCCCCCCGGTACCGCCGCGTCCATGATTTCTGCTTTGCCCGTGACCGCCGCGATCGGGAAACCAGCGCCGAGGCTTTTCGCCATTGGCACCAGATCGGCCTCGATACCAGCCTGCTCATGGCAGAACAGCGTTCCGGTACGAGCGAAGCCGGTTTGCACCTCATCGATCACCAATACGATACCATGCTGATCGCACAGGCTGCGTAGCGTCTTGAGGAAGCCGTGTGGCGCGGGATAGAAACCACCTTCACCCTGCACAGGCTCGATGATGATCGCTGCCACGCACGAAGGATCGACATCGGCGTGGAACAGGCGCTCAAGCGCAGCCAGTGCATAGGCTTCCGAGATGCCGTGATAGGGAATCGGATAGGGGATATGATGAACATCGCCCGGCAGCGGACCGAACCCAACCTTGTAGGGCACGACCTTGCCAGTCAGCGCCATTCCCATCATGGTGCGGCCGTGAAAGCCGCCGCTAAACGCTATAATTGCTGGTCTGCCGGTATGCGCGCGGGCGATCTTTACCGCATTTTCGGTCGCCTCTGCCCCCGTCGTGACGAACAGGGTTTTCTTGGGACTAGCACCCGGAACACGTTGGTTCAGCCGTTCGGCGAGCTCGACATAGCCGGCATAGGGCGTCACCTGAAAGCCGACATGGCCGAATTTTTCCATCTGCGCGGCTACCGCGGTATTGATCACAGGATGGTTATGTCCGGTGTTTAGAACAGCAATGCCCGCAGCAAAGTCGATGTAATGCTTGCCTTCAACGTCCCAGATTTCCGCACCTGCCGCCCGCTCAACGAAAACCGGCAGCGCGTTGGTAACGCCGCGCGGAGAGGCGCTTTCGCGGCGCGCCCACAGGCCGGCATTGGTTAGATTGGTCGCGGCCATCAGCGAGGTGCCATTCTGATCGCACCGTCAAGACGGATCGTTTCACCGTTAAGCATCGGATTTTCAACGATTGCTCGCGCCAGCAAGGCATATTCCGACGGGTCGCCAAGGCGGCTCGGAAAAGGTGCCTGCTTCCCCAGTGACTCCCGGGCGGGCTCGGGCAGATTCATCATCAGCGGGGTTAGAAACAGGCCAGGCGCAATGGTCAGTACGCGGATGCCCTTGTCTGCAAGGTCGCGCGCGATGGGCAGGGTCATGCCCGCAATCCCTGCCTTTGAGGCCGTGTAGGCCGCCTGTCCGATCTGGCCGTCAAACGCCGCGACGCTGGCGGTGTTGATGATGACGCCGCGCTCCTCGCCCTGCAGTTCTGCAGCTGCCATGATGGCTGCCGTTTTCGAAAGGACATTGAATGTCCCTATCAGGTTGACTTCGACGACCCGTCGGAATTCATCAAGCGGAAAGGCCAGACCACGCGACACCGTTTTGATCGCGTTGCCAATACCGGCACAGTTCACCAGCACGCGAGGTGCACCATCCGCCGCAACAATCCTGTCAAGTGCAGCCTCAATCGCCGCTTCATCGATCACATTGATCTTGACGAACTGGCCGTTGATCTCGGCCGCCAGAGCCTCGCCCATCTGTTCATTGAGATCGAAAATCCAGACCTTAGCTCCTTCGTTAGCAAAGAGCTGCGCGGTGGCGGCACCCAGGCCAGAGGCGCCACCGGTAATGATGACGACGTTATCTTTAAGTTTCATGTTGGTCCTCTTTGTTCGATTAAAGCGTTTCGATAATGGTGACATTGGCCATGCCGCCACCTTCACACATGGTTTGCAGCCCCCATTTCTTGCCGCGCGCGCCAAGTGCATGCAGAAGGGTGGTCATCAGCTTTGTTCCCGACGACCCCAAGGGATGGCCAAGCGCTATCGCGCCGCCGTTGACATTCATCAGCGTCGGATCGGCCCCGGTGGCCTTGAGCCAGGCCAGTGGCACGCTGGCAAAGGCTTCGTTGACCTCGAACAGATCAATGTCGTTGATCGACATGCCCGTCTTCTTGAGCGCACGCTTGGTGGCTTCCAGCGGCGCCTCGAGCATGATGACTGGATCCTCAGCGAACATGCTGACATGATGGATACGGGCCAAGGGCTCGACCCCGAGCGACTTCAGGCCGTTGTCGTTTACGACCAGCACGGCCGAGGCACCGTCGCAAATCTGGCTCGCTGACGCCGCACTTAAACGTCCGCCTTCGCTAATTAGTTTGACGGAGCCGATCGACTCCAGCGTGGCATCGTATCGAATGCCCTCATCCTCCTGATGAAACTCGCCGTTACCGAGGTCGACGGGCAGGATTTCATCCTTGAACGCATCGCTCAGCGTGGCCGCAGCAGCCCGCTTGTGGCTTTCAAGTGCAAACGCATCAAGGTCCGCGCGTTCGAAACCATATTTGCTGGCCATCATTTCAGCGCCGGGAAACTGGCTGAAGACAACGCCAGGGTAACGCCGTTGCTGAGCCGGACTCATGCTCGAACCGAAACCCTCCTTGTGGGGGAGTGTCATTGCAAGCCCCATCGGCACACGCGTCATGCTTTCCACGCCCCCGGCAATCACCATGTCCATGGCACCGCTGGCTACCGCATGAGCCGCAAAGTGGACCGCCTGCTGACTGGAGCCGCATTGCCGGTCGATGGTTGTGCCAGGTACGCTTTCAGGGAGACCTGAAGCCAGAACCGCGTTGCGCCCGACATTGGCCGACTGCTCCCCGGCTTGAGTAACACAGCCTAGGATCACATCTTCTATCTGCTTCGGATCGGCGCCTGCACGTCGCACAACCTCGTCCAGCACGACGCCCGCAAGGTCGGCAGGATGCCAATCCTTCAGTCGCCCGCCGCGACGACCTCCTGCTGTGCGAACGGCTGATACAATGTAAGCGCTGTGCATAATAATCTCCCGTTCGCGAATTGGACGACTGCCAATCGAAACCGCCATCCGGCTTCTTAAGGACAAAAGAACTGTCACAGTCTCATAGCTGACATATCGTTAGTTTATCAAGCAGAAAAATGCTGACGCATGCGGCCGCGAAAGGAACTCCCCCCGCAGTGCTCTGGTTGATTCCACATGACCAATCGCACCAGGGCCGGATAGTCAAACGCTCGCTGAGGCATGGCGGCGCTCGCAGAGAATTCCGGGGCGGTTAAATATAGGTATGCCGCAAGCATGGCCTCAGCCCGGCTACATTCTACAAACTGACCGCGAAGTATGGCGCGCTGGGGGGAGTGGTAATACATTGATCCCAGCAAGTCTCAGCAGAATGCATTCATCGCATCATTCAACGGGTCGCTGCGCGACGAAATTCTGAATGAGGCGCTGTTTGACAGCCTTACTGACGCCGGGTGCGCGTATGCCGGTGGCGAAGCACGAATATCAAACCGGCAGACTCTGCTTTATCACCGCGGCACCATCGGGGAACAACTCAATGGAGCGAACTCTGACAACTCTGGACCATCCAGACCTTGTCGGCCGTCGTGATCTGTTCATCTCGTGCCTGCCGAGCTCGGCGTTCCTGACAACCGTATGCGAACGGAACTCACAATCCCCTATTTGCCGAAATATTTCTGGTTAGTTCGAGCGCCATCAGCCTTGCCTAAAGCGTGATCATTCCAGTTCGAGGATCACCGCGTCAACCGCGAGGCTATCGCCCTGCGCGGCGTCGACCGTTTTCACTGTACCCGATTTTTCGGCGCGCAGAATATTTTCCATCTTCATCGCCTCGACAACGGCCAGCGCTTGGCCTGCCTCGACCTTGTCGCCAGCGCCGACATGCAGCTGCGTCAACAATCCCGGCATCGGACAGATGAGGAATTTGGAAAGATCGGGCGGTATTTTTTCGATCATGTGATTGGCAAGGTGCGCGATATGGCCGGGGAGGACGCGAGCAGTGTGGCTCGCGCCGCGCATGGTAAGTTTGAAGCCAGTGCGGGTTTTAGCGATTTTGACGACAAGTTCTTCTTGGACTATTTTAGCCTCGATCAGGCGATCGCCGGGGTCATATTGCATCGACAGGTCGAGTGGTTCACCATCGACATGGATATCGCCGTCGATCATTTCGGTATCGTGGACCGCATCGCCGATTTTCACCTGCCAGCGCGATGGCGGCTCTAGCCTGTCGCCGAGTTGGCCGTCAACTTGACGCGCGCGGTCTGCTTCTGCTGTTGCGACGAAACCAGCGATAGCGGCAAGCGATTTGATAAGGCTTGCGTCGGCAGGCGCACCGTGGAAGCCGTCGGAATATTCCTCGGCGATGAAACCGGTGGTCAGTTCGCCCGAGCGGAAACGCGGATGCTGCATAATGGCGCTGACGAAATCGATATTGTGGCCCAGGCCTTCGATTTCGAAACGGTCGAGCGCGGCGATTTGCAGGTCGGCTGCCTCGTCGCGGGTCTTGCCCCACGTAATCAGCTTGGCGATCATCGGATCGTAGAACATGGAGACTTCGCCGCCTTCGGCTACGCCGTCATCTACGCGGATGCCGTTTTGGCCTCGCGCGTTATACTCCCCTCCCGCTTGCGGAAGGGGGTGGGGCAGCATGCCGCCGGTCCAGAGCCGGTCTGACTCACCCTCCCCTAACCCCTCCCGCAAGCGGGCGGGGGATCTGTAGCGGGTCAACCGTCCCGTACTCGGCAAAAACCCACGATAAGGATCCTCTGCATAGATGCGGTTCTCAATCGCCCAACCGTCAATCTTGATATCATCCTGTGTGAAGGCGAGGCGTTCGCCATAGGCAACACGGATCATCTGTTCAGCGAGATCGATGCCGGTGATGCACTCGGTTACCGGATGCTCAACCTGAAGCCGTGTGTTCATTTCGAGGAAATAAAAGCTCTCGCCAGACGGGTCTGCGCCGGAGACGATCAGCTCCACTGTGCCGGCCGAATAATAACCCACCGCACGCGCCAACGCGACGCACTGCTCACCCATCGCCTTGCGCATCTTTGGCGAGACGAAGGGCGAAGGCGCTTCCTCGACGACCTTCTGGTGTCGCCGCTGGATCGAGCATTCGCGTTCGTTCAGATAGAGGATATTGCCATGCTGATCGCCCAAGATTTGGATTTCGATATGGCGCGGATTGAGAATGAACTTTTCGATAAACACGCGGTCATCGCCGAACGAGTTCAGCCCCTCCCGCTTGGTCGCCTCAAAACCCTCACGAACATCCGCCTCATTATAGGCAAGCCGCATCCCCTTGCCGCCGCCGCCGGCAGAGGCCTTCATCATCACCGGATAGCCGATCTCCGCCGAAATCCGCACCGCATGTTCGGTATCCTCGATCTCGCCGACAAAGCCGGGGACGACATTGACGCCTGCCGCCATCGCCAGCTTCTTGGACTCGATCTTGTCCCCCATCGCGGCGATGGCGTTCACCGGCGGACCGATAAAGGCGATCCCTTGCGCCTTCAGCGCCTCGGCAAAGCTGGTGCGTTCGGACAGGAAGCCATAGCCGGGATGCACGGCTTGCGCCCCTGTCGCCTTGCACGCCTCGATGATCTTCTCCGCGACCAGATAGGACTGCGCGGCGGGCGAAGGCCCGATATGCACCGCCTCGTCGGCCATTGCCACAAAGGGCGCGCGCGCATCGGCATCCGAATAGACCGCAACGGTCGCGATCCCCATGCGGCGGGCGGTTTTGATGATCCGGCAAGCAATCTCGCCACGGTTTGCGATCAGGATTTTTTTGAACATTATTGGCCCTAATTAAGGAAGAATTTCGTATCGCATTCCCAGTCCATCAATTGAATGTATGCGCAGCTTTACGAGCTTGACGGCAACATCCTGTGGATAGGTTTTCGATATGGGGATAGTCAGTTCTTCGGTGAATGCTGGACGCGCCATGTTGTTGCTAAACTCTCGGTAGGAAAGCCTCAACGTATCGCCAGTTGCTCCCGAATATATAATAGTTTGTCGGAGACTATCGGGATTATCTACGGTCAATCTCTTGGTCCGGTAAGGCACTTTGACCTTCAATTTCAACGCCGCTTTAAAATCATCGGCAGCCATTCTATCAAACACGCCGTCGCCATCGTCATCCAGTCCGCAGGGACCCGCAGTCACGCACGCCTTAAATTTTGCCTTGGTAGAGACAGGAAACATCGGCGTACCGGCTTCCACAACCAATGGGATCAACCATTGCCCTCCACTCATTTGGATATCAGGCACTGTGGCATTGAAGCTGAAGGTTCGGCTATATTCGTGAATAGTAGTGCCGACGCTGACAGTTTGGGACTTTCCAACATCTGGCACGTGGGAAATCGTAACTTCAGGATTCAAGTCCTGACCGAATGCAGCCGCACTGACCATTGCAAAAACAAGTATCAGTTTTTTCACTCTGCCGCCTCCAGCGCCTTGCAAGCCCGCAACGGCTCCTCCGCCTCCATCGCGCGCAAACCAAGCTTCGCCATCAGCGCAGAGTCCTTGTCGTCGCCTGCATTGGCCGCCGTCAGCAACTTGTCGCCGGTGAAGATACTGTTCGCGCCCGCCATGAAACACAAAGCCTGCGTCGCTTCGCTCATGCTCTCGCGCCCCGCGCTCAATCGCACCATGCTCATCGGCATGGTGATCCGCGCCACGGCAACTACCCGAACAAATTCGATATCGTCGATTTTAGCGAGCGGCGTATCGGCGAGCATGTCGCCCAGCACGGTGCCCTTCACCGGCACCAGCGCGTTGACGGGCACGCTTTCAGGGTGGGCCGGCAGCGTCGCCAGCGTGTGGATGAAGCCCACTCGGTCGGCGCGCGTCTCGCCCATCCCGATAATGCCGCCGCTGCACACATTGATACCCGCACGTCGCACCTCGGCCAGTGTATCGAGCCGGTCCTTCATCGTCCGCGTGGTGATGATCTCGTTGTAGCGTTCGGGCGAAGTGTCGATATTATGGTTGTAATAATCGAGCCCCGCTTCGGCCAGCATATCCGCCTGTTTGGGCGTTAGCATGCCAAGCGTCATGCAGGTTTCCATGCCCATTTGCGCGACGCCCTTCACGATCTCGACAATCGCGGGCATGTCGCGGTCCTTGGGGTTGCGCCACGCCGCGCCCATGCAGAAACGGTGTGAGCCTGAGTCCTTTGCCTGCGCCGCCTTTTGCAGAACAGCCTGCACATCCATCAGCTTGGTCGCCTCGACCCCGCTATCGGCCTTCACCGATTGGCTGCAATAGCCGCAATCTTCAGGACAACCCCCGGTCTTGATCGAAAGCAGTGTGCAAAGCTGAATCTGCCCGTTGGCATGGTGCGCGCGATGCGTTTCAGCCGCGCGGAACAGCAGTTCGGTGAACGGCAGGTCGAACAGCTCGGCAATTTCCTCACGGGTCCAGTCGGTTCTCATTTTACTCCATTCAGAAATGCGGCAACGAAAGTGCCTATGCCAAGACCGAACAATGCCATCGCGCTGCCGCGTGCTCAGCGCATCGTTCGCGTAACAGGTCGCCCGTCGACCCGCGATCGGACAATCGAATCTAGGCCCATCAGTGCAAGGACGCCAGCAGCGCCGATCAGCAATGTGATGAGGGCAAGCCGCCGTTGCTCGATTAGGACGCCCGCCTGAGATAGCGACAACACGCCGCCGAGCGCGACCAGCGAGAGCGTAGTCAGATGCTTGTAGAAATCGTACAAGAGCAGGGTCGCATCGTCACGCGCCTTGTCTGCTACCCGCTCCTCACTGTCGATCATGCGGCTTCTCCCAATGGCGGCATGTTATGGCCAAGTAGCGTCAAAATGTCAGCCGCGCACTCGACAATATTGCTGCCGGGACCGTAGATGCCGACCACGCCGCGCTCGCGCAAAAACTCGTAATCCTGCGGTGGAATTACGCCGCCGGCGAAGACCTTGATGTCGGGCCGCCCTACTTCCTTAAGCAAACGGATAAGTTCGGGGATCAACGTTTTGTGGCCTGCTGCAAGGCTCGAGGCACCGATGGCGTCGACGTCTCGCTGCAGTGCCAGTGCAAGCGTTTCCTCGGGCGTCTGGAACAGCGGCCCGGAAATCGCCTCGAAACCCATATCGTTGAAGGCGGAGGCCACGACATTGGCGCCGCGGTCATGCCCGTCCTGCCCCATCTTGGCGATAAGCACACGCGGTTTGCGGCCCAGGCGGCGGCCAACGGCATCAACGCCTTCAACGACGAGCGCCCAGGCAGCATCGAATTCATGCGCGCTGCCGTAAATGCCTTTTACCGGCACCGGGGTAGTGGCATAGCGGCCAAAGACCTGCTCCATGGCGTCGGAAATTTCACCAAGGGTAGCGCGGGCGCGGGCGGCTTCGATAGCGAGAGCGAGAAGGTTAGTGGTGCCCTTTGCCCCCTCCGTCAGCGCCGCCAACGCCGCCTGACAGGCCGCCTCGTCGCGCGCAGCACGGGTGTTCGCCAATCGCACAATCTGGCCCTGACGGACCATGTCATTGTCCACTTCCAGCGTTTCCAGATGCTCTTCAGCCGCGAGCTTATATTTGTTGACGCCGACGATGACATCCTTGCCCTTGTCCACCCGCGCCTGACGCGCTGCGGCAGCTTCCTCGATCAGGCGCTTGGGCATGCCGGTCGCGACTGCGGCTGTCATGCCGCCAAGGCCATCGACTTCTTCGATGATTTTCCAGGCATCATCGACCAGCATCTGGGTCAGCGCCTCGACATAATAGCTGCCACCGAGCGGATCGACGACTTTGGTGATGCCGGTCTCCTCGGCCAGCACAATCTGCGTATTGCGGGCGATGCGAGCAGAGAAATCGGTGGGTAGCGCGATGGCTTCGTCGAGTGCGTTGGTGTGAAGGCTCTGCGTGCCGCCAAGCGTTGCAGCTAGCGCCTCCACGGTGGTGCGAATGACGTTGTTATAGGGGTCCTGCTCCTGCAACGACACGCCCGACGTCTGGCAATGGGTGCGGAGCATCTTGGAGCGCTCATCCTTTGCGCCAAGCCCGTCCATGACGCGGTGCCACAGCGTGCGAGCCGCGCGCAGCTTGGCAACTTCCATGAAGAAATTCATGCCGATGCCGAAAAAGAAGCTCAGCCGCCCGGCAAAGGCATCGATATCGAGCCCGCTCGCGATGGCGCGTGTCACATATTCCTTACCGTCGGCGATGGTGAAGGCCAGTTCCTGAACCGCCGTCGCCCCGGCTTCGTGCATATGATAGCCCGAGATCGAAATGCTGTTGAATTTCGGCATGTTGGCGCTGGTATATGCGATGATATCCGAAACGATCCGCATCGATGGTTCGGGCGGGTAGATATAGGTATTACGGACCATGAACTCCTTCAAAATGTCGTTTTGGATCGTGCCGTCGAGTTGCGCTTGCGACACGCCCTGCTCTTCACCTGCGACGATGAAGAAAGCGAGGATCGGAATGACCGCGCCGTTCATCGTCATCGAAACCGACATCTGGTCGAGGGGAATACCGTCGAAAAGGATTTTCATATCCTCGACGCTGTCGATGGCGACGCCCGCCTTGCCGACATCGCCGACGACGCGCGGATGGTCGCTGTCATAACCGCGATGCGTGGCAAGATCGAAGGCGACCGAGAGCCCTTTCTGCCCGGCGGCCAGGTTCCGGCGATAGAAGGCGTTCGACTCTTCGGCGGTTGAAAAACCTGCATATTGGCGGATGGTCCAGGGCCGCCCCGCATACATTGACGCGCGAACGCCACGTGTGAACGGCGCAAAACCGGGAAGGCCAGGGTCGCCCGCATCCTCCTCTGTGTATAGCGGCTTGATCGTAAAGCCCTCGGGCGTCAACCAGTCGAGCGACTTGCCCTTCACCTCTTTCGCGACGAGCGCTTCCCAGTCTTTACGATCGGTCACGGACGGCATCCTTAAAGTGGAATATTGTCATGCTTCTTCCACGGATTCTCCAGCTTTTTGTTCCGCAGCTTCCGTAGCCCCAGCGCGACGCGGCGCCGGGTCGCGTGCGGCATGATGACCTCGTCGATGAACCCCTTGCTCGCCGCCACAAACGGGTTGGCGAAGCGCGTTTCGTATTCGGCGGTGCGCTCGGCGATTTCCTCGGGCGTCTTGCCACGAAAGATGATTTCGACTGCGCCTTTAGCGCCCATCACTGCGATTTCGGCGGTGGGCCAGGCGTAGTTGAGGTCGCCCCGCAGGTGCTTCGACGCCATCACGTCGTATGCGCCGCCGTACGCTTTGCGGGTGATGACGGTGATCTTCGGCACGGTCGCTTCGGCATAGGCGAACAGCAGTTTTGCGCCGTGCTTAATGATACCAGAGTGCTCCTGCGCGACGCCAGGGAGAAATCCCGGCACGTCCACAAAGGTCACGATCGGAATTTCGAAAGCATCGCAAAAGCGCACGAAGCGCGCGCTTTTCTTCGACGAATTGATATCGAGGCAGCCAGCGAGCACCATTGGCTGGTTGGCGACAATGCCTACTGTGCGCCCCTCGATTCGGCCGAAACCGGTAATGATGTTTCCTGCATGCGCCGGCTGCACCTCGAAGAAGTCACCTTCGTCGACCGTCTTCCGGATTACTTCGTGCATGTCGTACGGCTGGTTTGCGCTGTCGGGGATGATCGTGTCCAGCGATGGTTCAATGCGGTCCCAGTCATCCGCAGTCGGTCGCTCGGGCACCGGCGAGCGGTTGTTCTCGGGCAAAAAGTCTACGAAATCTCGGGCCGCGAGCAGCGCCTCGATATCGTTGTCGAATGCGACGTCCGCCACGCCCGATTTGGTTGTGTGCGTAATCGCACCACCCAGATCCTCCTGCGTCACGACCTCGTTTGTTACCGTCTTGACCACATCCGGGCCGGTGACGAACATGTAGCTTGAATTTTTCACCATGAAGATAAAGTCGGTCATCGCGGGCGAATAGACCGCGCCGCCTGCGCAGGGACCCATGATAAGGCTCAGCTGCGGGACGACGCCCGACGCGAGCACGTTGCGCTGAAACACTTCGGCATAGCCGCCGAGTGAAGCAACCCCTTCCTGGATGCGCGCGCCGCCGCTGTCATTGAGGCCGATGACGGGCGCGCCGACCTTCATAGCTGTGTCCATGACCTTGCAGATCTTCTGCGCGTGGCGCTCCGACAGCGACCCCCCGAACACCGTGAAGTCCTGGCTGAACACGAACACCAGCCGACCATTGATCGTGCCACTTCCGGTGACGACGCCGTCGCCCAGAAACTTCTGTTCGGCCATGCCGAAGTCCGCGCAATTATGCTCGACGAACATGTCGAGCTCCTCGAACGACCCCTCGTCGAGCAGAACGTCCAGTCGCTCGCGCGCGGTCAGCCGACCCTTGGCATGCTGTGCGGCAATTCGTTTCTCCCCGCCGCCCAGCTGGGCGGCCGCGCGGCGGCGTTCGAGTTCAATCAATGACAAAATGCTACCTTCCCCAGCAGTCTTAATGCTACCCATTCACAACAATGTTAGACTCTGGAACTGTGGTCTTGGCAGTTATGGTCTTGCAGAATTTTGAATGATTCTTGGAAAATGTGAGGGGCTGAGCATCAGTCGCTCGCAGCGATGACCTCCTGCTGTGTGAACGGCTCAATGTAGGCGCTGTGCATAATAATCTCCCGTTCGAGAATTGGACGATTGCCAATTGAAACTGTAACTCAGCTTCTTGAGGACAAAACAACTGTCAATGTCTAATAGCTGACATATCGTTAGTTTATCAAGCAGAAAAATGCTGACATATGCGGCCGCGAAAGGAATTTCCCCCCGCAGCGCTTTGGTTAATTTCCCATGGCCAATCTTACCAGGCCCGGATGGTCAAACGCTCGCTGAGATATGGCGGCGCTTGCAGAGAACACCGGGAATGGAAAGCCGACATGACCCGCTTCATCTCGTTTACGGCCCAAGCAGCCGACTGATCAGCGCTTGATAAAGGCGCAGCTTGTGCGGACTCCGCAGCCATTTCGGATTGTCAACGACACATAGCAAAACTGAGACTCCATCGAAAATGCTTGCATAGCTGACGTGTCGTTGGTTACATCGATCATTGCAGTCGTGAATGCCTGCAGGGAAACGTAACCATGCAGAAGAATCTGCCTTCAGTGCGAGCCATCGAAGCGCGCGACATCGACGATGTCGGCGACCTGCTTGGACGTGCTTTCATCAACGATCCGGCAATGACATGGATGGTCCGGCACCCTAGCGCGCAACAACGCCTGCTTTGCCGACAGTTCAGGATTTTGGCCGGCATTCTCCATGCGTTTGGCCACGGAACTCTGGCCGACGACGGGCTGGGCGCCATCTTCTGGATTGATCCGCCCGGCCATTTCAGCTTGGGGAAGCTACGTCAGCTTATGCTAATGGCCGCTACCATAAGGGCGGTAGGCTTCGATAACTTCAAGCGCTTTGGCGAATCTCAGGAATGGCTAGGACGTTTCCACCCCAAGGAATCACACATTTATCTTGCCTGCGTTGGCGTCGCTCCGCACGCTCAGGGCAAGGGCGTTGGGCGACTGTTGATCGAGCCTGGCTTGCAGCGCGCCGATCAGCTTGGCGTACCCGTTTATCTGGACACGTCGACCGAAACAAATGTTAGCCTCTATCAACGATTTGGCTTTGAAGTCATCGCAGAGGACCGGCTGACGAAAGATGGCGGACCGCCGATGTGGTTCATGCTCAGGCCCACGCCAAACTATAGGAAGTAGGAATGTCCGTGACCGAATTCGACCGGATGGCGCGAAAGGTATCCAATTGGGGACGCTGGGGCAAAGATGACCGGCGCGGCACGCTGAACTTCATCACACCCGATGTCCTCAAAGGCGCCGCCGCCAGCATCCGGCAGGGGAAGGTGCTCTCGCTCGGTCTGCCTTTTTCTGCAGATGGCCCGCAGTTTGGATCGACGCCGGCCATCCGGAAGTCTCCCAACCTTGCGCCGCGCTTCAATCCTCATCTCTATGTGACTGCACTGGCTATGAAGTTCGGCACCAGTCCGCGCGAGTTCGCCTTTTCCGATGATGTCATCCATATGCCGTTGCAATGCGCTACGCAGTGGGATGGATTGTCCCATGTGCAATATGACGACTATTTCTACAATGGGGTTCGGGCGAGCTCGACCCTCACAACCTGCGGCTGCCTCGATCATGGCATCGAACACCTGGCATCGCCGGGCATCACGTCGCGCGGTGTGCTTCTGGATCTTGCCCGGCTCAAGGGTCTTGACATTCTGCCGCCGAATTTTGTTGCCACGCCCGACGACCTTGAGGCGGCCGAGAAGGCCCAAGGCATCCAAGTGCAGTCAGGCGATGTGCTGCTGATTCGCACCGGCCATATCGCCCACTTCGCGTTGCACAAGGATCGCGACAGTTTCAAAGGTCCCCAGCCTGGCCTTGGCATGGAATGCGCTGAATGGCTCTACGAGCGGGAAGTCGCCGCGGTCTGCGCAGACAATCTTGCCGTTGAACCGCTGCCGGGCTTTGATTCAAACGTGCTGCCCATTCCCCTGCATATGCTCTGTCTGCGCGACATGGGGTGCACCTTTGGCGAGATGTTCATGCTGGAAACGCTGGCTGAGGACTGCAGCCGGGATGGCCAGTATGATTTCTTGCTATCGGCACCGGCGCTTCCGGTGATTGGCGCGGTCGGATCGCCAGTCAATCCGCTGGTGCTGAAATAGTCAGGACATGATCGGGCGAGCGATCATCGCGGCCTATACCGACCGTCTGTCGATTCGACCCGGCGAAGCGATTGAGCTCAAGGCTAGTGTCACTGGCGCGGGCCCGTGCACGGCGGAGATCGTCCGCATTCTGCATGGCGATCCTAACCCGGCAGGGCCAGGCCTGCTCTACGAAGCAGTCCCCGAGATTACCCCAGTCCTTTTCCCGGCAAGAACGCAGCATATTGATCGGGGCTCTTATGGCGTAGCAACGATCAAACAGCCCTTTCCGGAAAATGGCCTGGGGTTGACCCTGGGTGCAGTCATCTGCCCTACCTTACCAGCCAAAGGCGATCAGGCCGTCCTGTCGTTACCCTTGACGCATAACCGCCGACTCACTTTGGTAGCTGGTCCCAAAGGTGCTGGACTCCGCATCAGCAGCCCGGCCGAACAAGACATACAGATAGACACCCAACAGCCGTTTCACACATCATGCTGGTATGCGCTTTGTGCAGTTTGGAACCAGAACGACAACCAGTTGCACCTCTATCAATGGCCGCTCAATTCCATTGGTCCCCCTGCAGGCGTGCACAACGTTGCGCTTGCCTGCCCTACCTTGGCCATCACCCCTGGGCTGGCGATCATCGCCGCTGACCCGGACAATTCATACCTGCGTTTTGATGGTCGGATCGAACTGCCTTATGTTGCCGCGACCGCAGTCCGTTCCCCCGCAACACCACCTGAGGGGCGCAATTTAGCCAACCTCTTCGCCTGTTGGGATTTCAGCATCGAGATACCCAGCCTGATCGCGAAGGACATCGGTCCGTTCGGATTCGATGCCACTTTAATCAACATGCCAACCCGTGCCGTGCGCAGTTCCGGCTGGACCGGTGACGAAACCTGCTGGCGTCATGCGCCAACCGAATATGGTGCAATTCATTTTCACGCCGACGATCTTGACGACTGCCGATGGGACACTGTTGCTCGTTTTGAGCTGCCCTATACCCTGCCAAGCGGCATCTATGGCATACGCATCTGCCACGAGGCGTCCGGATTGCAGGATATTCCGCCCTTTTTCGTGAGGCCAGGAAAGGGGCAAACCACCGCCCGCTTCGCCTATCTTGCCCCAACACTGACTTATACCGCTTATGCCAATCATGCCCGGGGCTTGCCGGATGAGGCTTGGCTCGACCGAAGCCAAACATGGCATGCGGCCACGGCGCATCCTGGTGCGTCACCGCAATTCGGGCTGTCCAGCTATCACCATCACGCCGACGGCAGCGGCGTTGCCTATGTTTCAAGGCTGCGGCCAAATCTGGTGATGCGCCCCGGGTTTGTTGACTTTGTCGACGAACGCGGATCGGGCGTGCGCCATTTCGCCGCCGATACGCACCTCACTTATTGGCTGCACCATATGGGGCATGACTTCGATGTGATCACGGATGAGGATCTGGATGAAGAAGGGACGGACCTTCTGGCACCCTATGCCGCCGTCATCACGTCATCGCACCCGGAATATCATACCGATGCCATGCTGAATGCCCTCGAAACCTACCGCGACCAAGGCGGCGCCATCGCTTATCTTGGCGGCAACGGCTTCTATTGGCGCATTGCACGGCATTGCGAACAGCCTGCAACGATCGAAGTGCGGCGGGCCGAAGGCGGTATTCGCTTATGGGCAGCTCAGCCGGGCGAATATCACCACAGCGTCGACGGTCGCCTGGGTGGCCTGTGGCGACGACTCGACCGCCCGCCCCAGCGCTTGGTCGGCGTCGGCTTCAGCGCGCAAGGCCTCTTCAGGGCAACGCACTATGTCAAGACGGCCGCAGCATCAAGCCCAGAATTCGCTTGGCTGTTTGCCGGCATCGAAGGGGATATCCTGGGCGACTTCGGATTCAGCGCCGGCGGCGCGGCAGGGTATGAGCTCGACCGCGCCGACCCCAAACTTGGCACACCGCCCGAGGCCGTTGTCCTGGCCCAATCGGTCGCCCCGGATGACTCCTTTGTTGTTGTACCTGAAGAATGGTTGTCGCATGTCCAAAGCGTCACCGGCGAACCCTTCAACGACCTGCTGCGCGCCGATATGATCTACGCTGACTTGCCCAATGGTGGCGCTCTCTTCTCGGTGGGCTCGATCACCTTTTGCGGCAGCCTCATGCACAATGACGGTGGGAATTCCATCTCGCGTCTTCTCGACAATCTTTTGCGCCACTTCGCCGCGCGCCATGAGGGACGGTGAGAAAAATGGCTTGCGCGCGGCAGTCGACTTTTCGCTTGCATGTCACCCCGGTCCGCGGGGGCAGTGATTAATCTTGCTAACGCGCGACATGCAAGCTCTTGGAGTCAGAATGCCTGCTTCTGGTAGAGGTCGTTGTGCTCGCCAAGGTCCGGCGGTGAAAGCGTTGCCTTTATCGGCGTGCCATCAAATGACCAGAAGGCACCAATCTGTTTGAGTGTTCCCCAGCGTTTGTGCTCGTAGGTTGCTATAAGGCCGAGTCTCTGATTGTCCGGATCCCTGAAAAAGCGCCCTTCACCGCTTTCATCTACGGCGACGGCGTCAATACCGAGTTCCTTAAGTCTGGTCAGAGCGCCGCTGATCGGTTTGCCCTGCAATGATGAAAGGTCCACCGCCTCAGCCGAACGCAAGGCCACCCAGCCATCAGCGCATTGCACCAGCTGAGCACGGCCGCAGATCCGCAACTCGCTGGCGTCGACCACTTCAGTCGAAACCGTATCTCCATTCGCAGTCATGCTACTGTCTACCAAGGTGAAAAGGGCAGCCTCATGCAATGAAGCTTTGACAATCGCGCCGCCGCCGTTGGCGTCGCGTTCGAGCAGGGCAGCCAAAGTGCCTACAACCGATGCCATGGCAGCCAGGTGGTCCATGATGCCAAAACGCATCCACACCGGCGGCAGGCCTTCGCCTGCATTGGCAATTTCCCACCCTGTCATAGCCTGGAACAGCTGATCATAGCCGGGCCATGTGGATCGCGGATCGCCATCGGCATAGGCCGTGACGTGTGTGCAGATCAGCGAGGGCTTCATAACTAGCAGCCGGTCAAAGCCGAGGCCCAAGGTTTTTGCAGCGGCATCGCGCAAATTGTGATGGACTATATCTGCATTGGCCACCAGTCGATCAAGATCATCCCGCGCGTCGGGCTGTTTGAGATCGAGCACGATGCCATGCTTACCGCGCTGGCATCCTGCAAACATCTTGCCGACGATGCGCATCGGATCGCCCTGCGTCTGCTCGATCTTCAGTACATCCGCCCCCAGATCTGACAGCAACATGGTCGCCAGCGGGCCAGCTAAGAAATTGCCAAAGTCGAGGATACGGATGCCTGAAAGTGGGCGCTCAGGAGCAAGGCCATTACTGGCCGCAACGCCATTGTCAGCGGTCGCAAGTGGGCGCAGCTGAAAAGGGACCCCGCCCCGTTTTAGCTCGCCATGCGCCGGATGCGCAATTGTTTCGATGAGGCCGGATTGACCAGCGTCATAATCGCCAAATGCTTCTCCCGGCTGCAGAACTGGCTGCGCTGGCACGTCATGCGCCCATAACTCCGCCAGCCAGTCGCTGCGGGGGCGCATCGCAAAGATATCCATCAAGGCACCATGATCGGACGATGTCGCATGGTGCGCCTCGCGGGCGTTAGCTTCAGCCCGCGCTGCCTCACCCATCGCTTCGAGCGCCGCCTCAACACTTGGAGGGTAGCGCCGAGGGGGCATCAGGTGCAGCCAAAGCCCATCGCTGCATCTGGCCAAAATGCCAGTCGTTTGATGCTTGGCGATCCCCGCAAAGCCTTGATCGGCAGTTGCCGCCTGTGCCCATATCTGGGCCATCGGCACGAGCGCTCCTTGGAACAGCGACGTATCGACGCGGCCGCCTTGCCCTGTAGCGCGCTTCACGCGCAACCTGGCAAGGGCACCGATGGCGGCGAGATAGGCGCCCCCCCAACTGGCCATCGGGAAGTTGAGCAGAGCAGGCCCCTCTCGGCCTGAAGCTCGCTGCTCAACCAATATACCACCCGCTGCCATGACCAGAACATCGTCACGAGGTATGTGCTCCATGGCGTGGCCCCGTGGAAAGGAGGCGATCGCCACCTCGACGATATGCCCCGGCAATTGCTCCAGCTGCCAGTCGTGCTGTTCCTGCCCGGTCCAATCGTGGACCAGAATATCCGCGTCAGCCAAGAGAGCGCGCAAGGACGCCCGCCCCTCATCGCTTGCCGGTGACAGAGGTTGGCGCGTCTTACCCTCGTTAAGCATGAACGCATGCAGCCCGGCATCCGTTGAGTCATCAGCAACCAAAGTTATTTGTGCGCCTGCTCCTGACAACAGCCTAGTCGCCGCCCAGCCCGCTAGGCTTCGAGATGCATCAATAACCTTGATCGACATGGGGATATCCTTTTCCTGGTCATAACTCCCGGCGCAAGAGCAACGCGGCGCCGAGTGGTCCGCCTCCGGCGGTCGCAATCGCAATTTCGGGCCGACGTGGCAGTTGCCGTGCCCCGCCTTGCCCACGCAGCTGGAGACAAGCTTCGTGCAGAAAACCAAGACCATGAGTGCGTCCGGCGGACAGCTGGCCGCCATGGGTATTCAGCGGCAACAAGCCATCGCGGGAAATATTGGCACCTCCTTCAACGAAGGTGGCAGCTTCACCATGACCACAAAAACCAAGTGCCTCGAGCCAGAACAGCGTCAGGATGCTGAAGCCGTCATAGATCTCGGCGACATCGACGTCCTTTGGCTTAAGATCGGTCCTCGCCCACATCGCCTTCGCAGCATCATGAGCCGCCATTTCAGTAAAATTCTCGGTCTGATCCCAACTGTCACGCTGGTGTAGCGCGCACCCGACCGCCTCGATCCTGACTGGCTTGTTCTTGAGGTCAGGGGCGGCATCGGCCGCAGAGATGATAATAGCGGTCGCGCCATCAATCGGGACATCGCAATCGAAGAGACACAAAGGCTCGGATATCATTCGTGCCGATAGATAGTCTTCAAGCGCCATAGGATCGCGGTACAGGGCGTTCGGATTGAGCGCTGCATGACGGCGGGCCGTCAACGCGATCTGGGCCAGTTGCTCGCGCGTTGCGCCAAACTCATGCATGTATCGCTGAGCGGTGAGCGCCAGCCAGTTGGCCGCGCTATAGGCATGAAACGGCAGCTGCCACTGAAAGCGCTTGTCGAAGCCCATGCCGCCGCGACCCGCGCGCCGGGCCGACCCTTCTTTCAGCGTTCTGAAACAGACCACATGACGGCAAAGCCCTGCTGCCACGGCCAGCATTGCGTTAATGATTGATGCAAACTGGCCCGGTCCCTCGCTGCACCCTGCGTACCAGGACAAGTTGAGGCCTAGCGCCTCCTTGACCATCGGCACGCCGACCGGAGAGAAGCCGTTGTCCTCACTCGAATAGCCCGGCCAGCTTGCCACGCCATCGATGTCCTTGAGCGTCAGCCCGCTGTCGCTCAGCGCTTCCTGAATTGAGTCAATTGTCAGCGAAAGTGCCGACTCCTCCAATTGGCGGTCAAGACGAGATTGCCCGATCCCCGAGATAATGGCGCGATCTTCGAACTTTGAACGGGCCACTATTTTTTTCGGTCCTGGTTTTTCTTCATCTGTTCGAGGTCCACAAGCACCGGATAACCCGCCATTGCAACCGCACTGCCGTGGCCGAGCTGGTGGGTATCAAACACGGCCTGCAGCGCATTATATTGACCCATTATGTCCATAGTCTGATTGACCGCGCGCTTCGCCATCGCGAGGGCGAATGGGTGCATCTGGGCGATCTCTTCGGCCATTGCCAAAGTCGTGGCTTCCAGCTCCGCCAACGGTACGATCTGATTGACCATACCAAGCCGCTCAGCCTCCGCCGCGTCAAAAGATTTGGCAAGGAACAGCAGTTCCTTGGCTTTGCGCGGACCAAGCTCCCAGGTGTGGCCATGATACTCGACACCACCAATACCCATACGCACGACCGGATCGCTAAACACGGCATTGTCTGCGGCAATGATGATGTCGCAAGGCCAGACCAGCATCAATCCCGCCGCGATACACATGCCCTGCACCGCAGCTATCGTCGGCTTGGGAATATCACGCCACTTGCGGGAATAGCCAAGATAATGCACCCGCTCATAGTCGTACATCCGGCGCAGGCCCTGCGTTTCAAATTCGAACGTCACGTCCGCGCCCTCTGGCGACATATCGTGGCCGGCGGAGAAGTGCGGGCCGTTGGCCTTCAAAACGATAACCCTAACCTCGTCGTCCAGAGCCGCCTGATCAAATGCCTTGTCAAGCTGATCGAGCAATCGCTTGTTCTGAGCGTTGCGCCGTTCGGGGCGATCAAGCGTGATCACCCCGACCCGACCGATACGCTCATATGCAATATGTTGCGGCTCCGACATTTGTCTAGTCCCTATTCCCGGCGAGCAGATCCTTCAGATTGGTGGCCATGATCCGCTCCTGATCGGCGGCGCTCATCGTGGCGATTTCGTCGATGAAGGACAGCGGGTCGGCCAGACCTTCGGGATGCGGGTAATCGCTGCCATAAAGCACCCGCTCAACGCCGATAGCGCGCGCAAGCTCGGGCACGTCTTCTTCATAATAGGGCGCGACAAAGACGTGCTTACGGAATTGCTCGACGGGATGCGTTTTGAACATCTGCGGCATCTGGCCGTACACCAACTCTAGCGTATGAAGCAGTGGCGCAACCCAGGACGAGCCGTTTTCAACGCTGACGACGCGCACATTCGGATGCCGCTCGAACACGCCATGACAAATCAGCGCAGAGATCGAGTCGGAAATGGCGCGTTCGGTGACACGCAGACAGGCCTTGAAGGGATCGGGCTGAAACGGCAGATATTCGCTGCCGCTCACCCACATCCGGGCGATCTTGTCATAGCCCGAATCCGATGAGTGGAGGCAGACGAAAATCCCCGCTTCGGCGACACGCGCCCAGAAAGGATCGAACTCTTTGAATCCGAAGGAGCGGCTGCCCCGATAATGCGGCACTGGCGCAGGGCGAATGCCAATGGCGCGAGCGCCCTTCGACAAGGCCCATTCCAGCTCTTCGATGGCCAGATCGAGATCAGCCAAGGTGATCATGGGAATAGCGAAGAGCCGACCCTCCCGGGCAAAACCCCATTCCTCTTCGGTCCAACGGTTGAGCGATTTCATGACGCCGGACATCATTTCGAGGTCGTAACTCATCCGTTCCTCGACCACTGACGCAAGGGTCGGAAACATTAGCGTAGCATGAATGTTCTGCTCATCGAGGAGCTTCAGCCGCTCCTCCCCATTTCGATAGGACGGTATGCAGGGCACCGGCTCGCCGGACATCTCGCGCAGCGTCAGACCTTCGATGTTGGTACCCCGATACCATTTTTCATGCGTTCCAGGCGCCGCAATCACATCAAATGTCGGGTTGGGAATATAGTCCGAAATCTGCCCGCCAATCGCGAGCTTGGTACGGCCTCTCACCTGGACAAACTGGAATTCGCGATGCCACTTCTTCGGCAAATGACGAGTAAACGCCTCTTCCGGCTCGTAGAGATGGTTGTCTGCGTCATAAACACGATAGGGCAGCGCGGGCATGTCAAACTCCAAAGATTCAACCGGAAGGTTACGCCATAACTGATGATATGTCTGTTTTATATTGTCAAGGATTTTCTCTGGCGCTAACCGCCAAAGTCTTAATCAAAAATCGGGGCATCGCACTGTCCCTCACCCTGTCATCGCTGACTAAAACTGGCGTTATCTCGGTTTTAGATGCACGTAACGAAAGGCTGTAGAAATGACTGATTCCCCTGACGAGCTCTTATATGAGGTGATCGATAACCACATCGGGCTGATCACCCTCAATCGCCCCGCCAAGCGCAATGCCATTAATGCCAATATTGCCAATCACATGGAGGCGCTGGTTCGCCAGACCGAAGCCGATCCCGCCATCCGCAGTGTGGTTCTTGCATCGTCGCATGATGCGGTGTTCAGTGCGGGTGCCGATCTCGCCGAGATCGCGGCTGGCCGGGGCACACTGCTTTCCACGAGCTTTGGCGGCTTTGCCGGATTGGCCGATGCGATACGCAACAAACCGTGGATCGCCGCCGTTGGTGGTATGGCGCTGGCTGGCGGCTGCGAACTGGCGCTGTCGTGTGACATAATTGTTGCCAGCCCTGATGCACAATTTGGCCTTCCAGAAGTCAAACGCGGTCTGTTTGCCGCAGCAGGCGGCGTCCACCGCCTCGCTCGCGCAATGCCGCGCCATATTGCGCTCGAGCTTGTCGCAACGGGAGAGCCGCTTGGTGCGGACCGGGCCTATGCCTTCGGCTTCATCAATTACCTGGTGCCAAAAGCCGACGTGATCAGCAGTGCCCTTGAACTCGCGCGCAAGATTGGCGGCAATGCCCCGATCTCGGTGCTGGAAAGCCTCAAGATCGCCCGGCTGGCCAATGAACGCAGCGACGCCGAATTGCGCCACATGTCGCGTTATGCTTCAGATGCTACGTCGAACAGCGAAGATGCTATCGAAGGACCTCGCGCCTTTCTCGAAAAACGCGCGCCGGTTTGGAAGGGGCGTTAAGCTCTTACCTTGTCAAAGCCGGCCGGTCACTGGCAGCAATGCGCCGGTAATCGCCTGCGCGTCATCTGACAGCAGGAAAGCCACTACGCTGGCCAAGGCCGCGGGCGACACCCACTTGGCAAAGTCGGCATCGGGCATGTTGTTGCGGTTGGCTGGCGTGTCGATGATACTAGGCAGAACCGCATTAACGCGGATGTTTTGATCTTTGAGTTCGTCAGCGAGGGCTTCGGTCAAGCGCGCCACTCCAGATTTGGATGCAGCATAAGCGCCCATACCCGTGGTCGCCTTGACGGCAGCACCGGCGCCAATGTTGACGATCGCCCCACCGCCCTGCTCGCCAAGCAATGGCAGGCAGGCTTTCGAAAGTTGCACCGCGGTGCGCAGATTGATCTGATACATCAGATCCCAGGTGTCGACCGAACCGTCGGCAAGCGCCTCCCAACGAAAGCCGCCCGCCACGTTGACCAGTCCATCAAGCCGGCCAAACGTCTCTTTGACGCTGGCGACGGCCTCGGCGACCGCCTGACCGTCTGCCAAGTCGACCGAAGTCACGGACAACGCGGCACCCGATACAGGCGCGGCGCTTACGTCCAATGCCGCAACCGTCCAGCCCGCATCGGCGAGCGCGGTCACAACAGCTTGCCCTAAAACGCCTGCAGCACCTGAAACGAGAGTGAACTTGGCCATGGCTCAGAGCTTCCCGATGAGTTCAGGCACCGCATTGAACAGGTCCGCGACCAGCCCGATGTCGGCAACCTGAAAGATCGGCGCGTCTTCATCCTTGTTGATCGCGATGATGACCTTGCTGTCCTTCATGCCAGCCAAATGCTGGATCGCGCCGGAGATACCGACGGCGATGTAAACGTCGGGGGCAACGATTTTGCCGGTTTGGCCGACCTGATAGTCGTTGGGGACATAGCCTGCATCAACTGCCGCTCGGCTTGCGCCAACAGCGGCACCGAGCTTGTCGGCAAGCGGATAAATGGTGGCTTCGAAGGTCGGACCATCTTTCAGCGCACGGCCGCCGGACACGATGATCTTGGCTGCAGTCAGCTCGGGTCGCTCTAGCTTGACGATTTCGGCACCGACAAAGCTGGAGATGTCGGCATCACCGCCGCCGCTGACAGCCTCTACTGCAGCCGAACCACCTTCAGCATCAGCCTTGGTGAAGGCAGTGCTGCGCACCGTGATCACTTTTTTCGCATCGCTCGACTGCACGGTCGCAATCGCATTGCCGGCATAGATCGGCCGGGTGAAGGTATCGGCGCTTTCGACGCTGAGTATGTCGCTGATCTGCATGACGTCGAGCATGGCGGCAACGCGCGGTGCGATATTCTTGCCATGCGCAGTCGCCGGGAACAGCGCGGCGTCATAGCCAGCCATCAGGCCCGCCACGAGCGGCGCGACATTTTCCGCAAGCTGGTTAGCAAAGGCAGCATCGTTGGCGACCAAGACCTTGGCAACGCCTGCAACCTTGGCAGCAGCCTGTGCGGGGGCATCGCAGACATTGCCCGCGACAAGCACATGGACTTCGCCCAATTGGCCGGCAGCGGTGACAACCGGGAGTGTTGCGTCCTTCAGCGACGCATTGTCATGTTCGGCATAGACGAGAACGGCCATTATGCGACTCCCATTTCTTTAAGCTTTGCGACGAGGGTGTCGACGTCAGGAACCTTGATACCCGCACTGCGCACCGGCGGTTCGGCGACCTTTAGCGTCTTGAGGCGCGGCGAAACATCCACGCCATAATCGGCAGGGGTTTTCTGCGCGAGCGGCTTTGACTTTGCCTTCATGATGTTTGGCAGCGACGCATAGCGCGGCTCGTTCAGGCGCAAGTCAGTGGTGATGATCGCGGGGGTCTTCAGGGAAACCGTTTCAAGCCCGCCATCAACTTCGCGCGTTACCTTGACGCTGGCACCCGAAACCTCGACCGCGCTGGCAAAGGTACCCTGCGGACAGCCGGTCAGCGCTGCGAGCATCTGGCCGGTCTGGTTGCTGTCATCATCAATAGCCTGCTTGCCAAGGATGACAAGGCCGGGGGCCTCTTCCTCGACAATTTTTGCAAGCAGCTTGGCAACGCCCAGCGGCTCCACATCTTCGGCCACCACCAGGATCGCCCGGTCCGCACCCATGGCAAGCGCTGTGCGCAACGTTTCCTGCGCCTTGTCGGGCCCTACCGAGACCGCGACGATCTCGCTCGCGGCACCCTTTTCCTTGAGGCGAATGGCTTCTTCGACCGCGATTTCATCAAAGGGGTTCATGCTCATTTTGACATTTGCAAGATCGACACCGCTGCCATCGGACTTCACCCGGGGCTTTACATTATAGTCGATCACCCGCTTTACGGGGACAAGGATTTTCATAAGGGGTTACTCCTTCAAATCTGGATTGGTCAGCTTCCAGGCATGTCTGCTAGAATTCTCTTTGCGCGCCGCACCATAGCCGCATCAACCATCTGCCCGTCCAGCCGGGCGGCTTCTCCATTGGTCGACTCCAGAATCTGCTGCGCGCGCATGATCTCTTGCTCGGTCGGCTGAAACGCCGCTGCGATGACGGGGATATGCTTAGGATGGATGGCAGCCTTGGCTCGATAACCAATGCTGCGAGCTGCCGTGGCCTGTTTTGCCAGCCCATCCATGTCTTCAAGGTCGAACCAGGGTGTATCGATCGCAAGCAGACCTCGTGCGGTCGCGGCCACCGACACTGCTTCGCGCGCCCGTTCCAGCAGCGGCGAATGCGGGGGCACATCGAGATCCGCGGCCATGTCGGCTGCCCCAAAAAATAAGCCGGCAAGCCGGGCATCTGCCGACACAATCCGCCCAAGCGCCATCAACGCCTTTGCTGACTCAATCAGCGCGATGATCCGGGATGATGCACCGATGTCGTCTAATAGGGCCGCAACTGCCTTGATCGGCATACAATCCTCAACCTTGGGAAGGATGATATAGTCGGGCTGGTTCCGGGCGGAGATCAGGCAAGCAAGGTCAAGGATGCCCTCCCTGCTGAACGCGGGGTTGATGCGAATTGCAAGTGTTGATTTTGCAACAGCTGTACCAAGCAGCCGAGCGACATTGCCGCGCGCCTCCTCCTTCTTGGAAGCCGCAACCGCGTCTTCACCATCGATAATCGCTACATCGCAGCCCGACGCACACGCCTTTTCAAAACGGTCGGCGCGATCACCTGGGACGAAAAGCCAAGTTACCGGATTGGCCGTCATCCTTGTTGCACCCAGCTTCGAGAATAGAGCAGACCAGCCGCCTGTTCGACCATGGTCGTAAGCAAGGCTTCGCAACTGGGAATATCATGAATCAGGCCTTGCGCTTGGCTCGCCCAGACAAGGCCATGCTCAAGATCGCCAGTGCGCAGCGTTTCTCGGCCCTTTTGCCCGCGGACCAGCTCGGCAATATCTTCAAACACCGCATCGGGTCGTTGCAATATCTCGACGACCTTGTCGGAAACGGGGCTTGCCGAAACCCGTGCCGTATTGCGGAACTGGCGAAAAATGAGATGGGTATCACGCTCCGAATTGCCCACAATCAGCCGCTTGACGGCATCATGAATCGGCGCTTCGCGGGTTGCGCAAAAGCGGGTGCCCATGGTGACACCAGCGGCACCCAAGACCAAGGCAGCCGCCAAACCCCGCCCATCGGCGATACCGCCGCAGGCCAGAACAGGAACCCGCAATGCATCGACTGCAGCGGGGATCAAGACCAGCCCTCCGACGTCATCCTCGCCAGGATGCCCGGCACATTCAAAGCTGTCGATCGAGATGGCGTCAACGCCTGCCTTCTCGGCCGATAGGGCATGGCGCACCGAAGTGCACTTGTGAATGACCTTAATTCCGGCGTTATGAAAGGCAGGAATATAGTTTGCTGGACTGCGTCCGGCGGTTTCAACAACCTTGACGCCGCTGGCAATGATTGCTGCACAATAGGCATCGTAGTCGGTCTCGCCCATTTTGGGCAAAATGGTCAAATTGACCCCGTAAGGTTGGTCAGTCATCGATTGGCAGCGCGCAATCTCTCGCTTGAGATGATCGGGGCTTTCCTGCGACAGCGCGGTAATCATCCCCAAGCCACCAGCGTTGGACACGGCTGAGGCCAGCTCGGCAAAGCCGACCCATTGCATCCCACCTTGGATAATGGGATGCCTGATGCCGAGCAGCCGGGTGATACGGGTCTCAAGTGTTTTGGTCATATCGGTGGAACCAGCTCTGTTCATGCGTCTTTGAACGGCCGCCCTTTGTCGGGGCGATGATCCTGCGGCAGGCCAAGGATCCGCTCGGCAATCGTGTTTCGCAGGATTTCGTCCGTACCGCCCGCAATTCTAAGCGTTGGCGAATCAAGCCAGGACAATGCAAACGAGCTGCGGATGGTTGCCCCTTCTTCGAGCAGCAGCCCCTCGCTGCCCATCATGTCCATCGCCAGGCGCGACATTTTTTGACGGGTCGAGGCAACCTTGAGCTTGCGGATCGAGCCTTCGGGCCCAGGCTCCCGGCCGGCCGCGAGCGCGTCGAGCGCGCGCTTGTGGATCATCCGCAAACCGAGCTGTTCGGCATAGGCATCAGCAACAGCCGCACGCCGTTCGGCATCGTCCGCCGCCAGCTCATCCATCAAAGCCACGAACTGTGCAAGCGACGGGCCGTATCCGGCATCATCGGTCACTGCGTAGCGCTCCATCATCAAAGTTTCGATAACGAGGCGAAAGCCTTCGCCCTCCTTACCCATCCGCTGCGCATCCGGAACGATCACGTCATCGAGAAACACCTCGTTCACGTCGCTATGGCCGGTCAGCAGCTTGACCGGTCGCACGGTCACCCCGGGCGATTTCATGTTCAGAAAGAAGAATGACAACCCAGCGTGTTTGGCCAGTGTGGGATCGGTTCGGGCAACGACAATCGCATAGTCGGAAATCTGCGCCCAAGATGTCCATAGCTTCTGGCCGGAAAGGTGCCAGCTGTCGCCCTGCCGCGTGGCAACCGTCCGCAAGGCCGCGAGATCGGATCCGGCCGCAGGCTCAGAGAAGAGCTGGCACCAGATAGCGTCCCCCATCAGCGAAGGCTTGACCAGCTCATCCACTTGTTCGGGCGTCCCGTAGCGAACCATCATCGGGATTGGCATACCAAGACTGATCGAGAAATAGGCTGTCGGCAGGTCGTAGCGACCCTCCTCCTCGCTGAAGATAATCTTCTGCAGCTCGCTGCCATTGGCGCCGCCGACATGCTCGGGCAAGGTGATGGCACCATAGCCTGCCTCGAACTTCCGGCGCTGCCAGGCGCGGCCAAGCGCAAGGTCCTGCTCAAAGCTGAGTCCTTTGCGCGCAGCCCCTGAAAAATCGGGCGCATGCTGCGCGAGCCATCCGCGCGCCATGAGACGATAATCATGATCATTCATGGATAATAAGTCCTTCAGCGACACCGCACGTCCGTAATGCACCAATCAACCGGTCTCGCCAGACGTGCGGCGGTCCGAGTTCGAGCGCCAATGCGCGGGCGCGTCGATAGTATAGCTGCGGATTGCCTTCCCAAGTCACCCCAAGACCGCCATGGACATGGACGCACACCTTGGCGGCTTGTTCATAGCACTGGCTGGCCGACCAGCGCGCGGCCGCATGAGCCGCTGCCACATTGGGGGCATTTTTGCGCATCGCCGCCAGCGCTGCACCGGCCACCCCGCGGGCGATTTCGATGTCGGCATAGACGTCAGCCAGCGCATGTTTGACGCCTTGGAACTGACCGATAGGTTGCCCGAAGGCCATGCGAGTACGCGCATAATCACACGCCATATCAAGGCAGGCGCGGGCACCACCTATCTGTTCGAAGGCGGTGAGCAGGGCAGCCTGACCGAGCAGTTGATCCCACGCGCTGCCATCCGTTGAGATCACGTCTGCTGGAGTTTGCCTGAAGGCCAGGCTGGCGACCGCACGGGCATCGATACTGCGCTGGCAATGCCGTTCGACCGACTCATTGCCCAGATCGACCGCCAGCAGCACAGGAGAACCATGGTCATCAATGGCCCGCACAAGCGCACAGTGCGCCGTTGCCGCGAAAGCTGCAGCCGCAACCCTGCCATCCACACAGCCCGCCGCATAACGGAGTGACGCGGCATCGGGCTGAACGATGCACGCTTGGGCAGAACCAGATGCTAGCGTCTCGGCAAACTGGCCCGCTGGCCCCACTTGCCCGGCGACCGTGGCGGTCAATTGCGCGCCAAGTGCAGTCGCAATCAATGGTGAGCTGGCGAGCGTCATACCGGCTTGTTCGCAGATCAGCGCCAGCACATCGGCTCCCATATTCAGACCATAAGGCTCAGGGGCAAGAATGGCAGGCCAGCCCACCTCTGCCATCGCCTGCCATAGCGGCGTGTCAAACATGGCGCTTGCGCTCTTCGCCTCGAAACGTTGCCGAAGCGCCGCATGGTCGGCTTTGTCCGCAAACAGGCTGACGGCCTGGTCCAACACCATCCTGGCCGTGTCATCGTTCTGAGTCATGCGGCAAGCCCCAAGGCCTGACGCGCAATGATACTGCGCATGATTTCCGAAGTGCCGCCGCCGATGCTTTCTGTCATCGTTTGGCGCCAGAGAAGCGTCGCGCGGTCGTGCCGCAGGGCCTCACGCCCGCCGATATCCATGGCGAATCGCGCCATTGCCTGGATCGCGTCGGTATGAGCAATCTTGTTCGCCGCGGCTTCCGCGACCGCCGAGCGACCGTGTACAACGGCATCGAGCACCGACAGCCCCAGCGCCTCGCACTCAACCACATTGCCGGCAAATTCGGCCAACGACGCCTGAACCAGTGGCCAGGATGCGATGCCCAGCTGTTCGACAAAAGCGATCAGTTCTTCAAAGTCGCGTCGCACCCGCTTGGCCGGAAACTGTACATGCCGCTCATCCGCCAAGCTTTCGTTCATCATTTTCCAAGCGCCATTTTCCGGCCCGACCCGCTGCTGGGTCGGAACCATCACGCCATCGAAAGTGAGATGGTTGACGATATTGCCATCCAACAGCGGAATGGGCCGAATCGACAGCCCCGCGCTTTTGAGATCGACAATGAACAATGACAGGCCGGCACTGCGGCTGTCGGCCTCGCCAGTCCGCGCGAGCAGCCACAAATAGTCCGCTTCATGGGCACCCGATTGCCAGCATTTTTCGCCGTCGATCCGGTAATGGTCACCATCGCGGGTCGCCCGGCATTTAAGACCGGTGAGATCCGATCCCGCTTCAGGTTCCGAATAGCCGAGCGCAAAGCTGATGTCGTAGCTGCGAATTCTTGGCAGCCAGTGCCGCTTCTGCGCGTCGTCGCCAAACCGTAGCAGCGTTCGCGCCACGATGCCGACCGACAAGGGCGATCTTGCGGCGCGGGCATAGGACAATTCTTCCCAGAGAATGAAATCGAACACGGGCCCCAATGCCGAGCCGCCATATTGTTCGGGCCAGCTCAGCGAGAACCAGCCCTTGGCACCCACAGCACGGTAGAACTCGCGCAGTCGAGGCTTGTCCTCGCTCACCAGATAGGCATCGAGGTCGGACCATTCTCGCAAAAACCCCCGGACCTCCAGACGGAATGCTTCTTCTTCAGCCGAGAAAGACCAATTCATGACCGCACCTCGTTCATGATACCGGCCGGCACCGACAATAGGCCTGGCACATGCTTCGGCCAGTCCTTGATCGCCAAGGGATTGCCCGGAAGCGCATCAGCCAGCACGCTCATGTTCTGGACGTGCCGAAGCTGCAGCGACAGAGCCACCACCGGCCCTTCGACGATTACGCCTGACGCACCGTGGGCCTGATGGGCGACATTGCTTGCGAGCGCGGCGGCATTGCGGGCGCTCGCAAGCGCGAAATGAGAAAGGTGCCCCCCGCGCACTTCATCGCCCAAATCGAAGGCTGAGGCTGCGGCTGCAATAAGATTGCGAGCGGCGGTCAGCTTAACAAACACATCCGCCAAGGGGTGGGTGACCGCCTGAAACTCAGCCAGTGCCTTGCGAAATTGGCGACGGGTGCGGACATGATCAGCGGCAATCTCAAGCAGCCGACCAGCGCCGCCAACCAAATAGGCCGCATTAGTGAGGCGGTAGGCTGTACAAGCCGACACCCTCAGGGAAAAGCCAGTCGGCAGTGTTGCAGCATTGGCCTGATACCAGCCGTTTGAATCTCGGTCAGGCGGCTGACACTGTAACAGCTCGTTCCCTTCCACCACAAAATGGAGCAAGCCGTCGCGGCCATAGTCAAAGCCCGTGCCACCTTTACGGGCAACTGACGCTCCGGCGGCAAGCGCGGGACGGAGCTCATCCGGCACGGTTCGCGCGGCTAGTATCGTTTCAGCCAAGGGGCCAGGGGCACCATAGGCCCCCAGCACCTTGAAAGCCATAGTCAGCGCTTCTAGGCCTCCACTCTCGACATCGGCACCTAGATCGAAAAGACCGAACGCGCATAGCTCTACCCAGAATTGCTGAGGATTGCCCGACACCCCCTCGCACAGGCGTACGACTGCATCAGCGACGGAGTCGGCAAATTCGGATTGTGAAAGGTCAATCACACAAAACCTCTTGCATATAGAACTGACAGTCTGTTAGTTTATATTCATCCTCAAGACAAGAGGCTTCGATGTGGTCGCGGTTCAACCCGCCCCACGGATCAGGTGGGCCGCCGCAAGCCTAGAGATAAGGACGATTATGGGTATGAGTCAGTCAGCCGCATGGACCAACGATCACAGAGACAGTATTTCCGCGGTTTTTGACCGTGCTTTGGCGCGCGATCCAAATCAGCTCTTTTTGGACGTTGGCGGTGAGACCTTCACGTATCAGCGCTTTGATTTTGAGGTTGATCGCCTTGCCAGCGGTCTTGCCGAACTAGGCATTTCAGCGGGAAAAACCGTGGCAACGCTCCTTGACAACAGCGCGCTAGCCGTGAGCGCTCTATTTGCCGTCACCCGTTTGGGGGCGGTCAGCGTTCCGGTGAACACGGCTTACAAGGGCGAATTCTTGCGCCACCAACTGGCCGATTCGGGCGCAGCGGTGGTTATCTGCGAAAGCGACTATGCCGAACGGGTGGTTGCTGTTGAAGACAGTCTGCCAGAGCTGCAAGTGCTGCTGTATAAGGATGACCTTCCCGCCTGTCAGCCCAAACGTATCGCCATGCAGAGCATTGAGAAGGCCCTAAGGGATACGCCGGTCGAAAGGGCGAATGTCAGTCCCTCCGATCTTGCTATGCTGATCTACACCGCTGGCACTACGGGTCCTTCGAAGGGATGCATGGTCAGTCACAACTATGCCTGCAATCTGGCTCGACAGCTGGTTGAGGTCAATGACATCACTGCAACCGACGTGCTGTGGACACCATTGCCGATGTTCCACCTCAATGCCATCTCGGCAACCATTCTGCCGGCGATGATGACTGGTGCCAGAATGGCAATCTACAAGCGTTTTTCGGTCTCCAATTTTTGGCCAGAGGTGAAGCGGACCGGCGCGACCGTGGTCCAGCTTATGGGGGCGATGGGGCCTTTGCTGGCCGACGCGCCCGACAGCGACGTGATGAAGCGTTGCTTTGGCCAGCTCCGCGTCGCGGCGGCCGCGCCGTTTCCACCCGCATTGGTTGACAAGTGGAAGACCCGCTTCGGCGTCAAACATGCCGGCACCGTTGCCTTCGGCCTGACCGAATGCAGTATCATCACAAGCGCAAAGGTTGCAGACTATCGCGCGCCTGGATCATCGGGAAAGCGAAATGACTGTTTTGACGTCCGCATCGTTGATGACAATGGCAACGAGGTCACGCCCGGCGTACCTGGCGAGATCGTGGTCCGCCCACTGAAGCCCGATATCATGTTTCAGGGCTATTGGCGGCGTCCGGCGGAAACTATGGCGCTGATGAAGGATCTCTGGTTCCACACCGGCGATATCGGCAAGTTCGATGACGAAGGCTTCTTCTATTTTGTCGACAGGAAAAAGGACTATATCCGTCGGCGTGGCGAGAATATCTCCAGTTTTGAAATGGAAACTGCATTCCGGCAACACCCGGCAATCGAGGATGTTGCGGTCCATGCGGTCCATTCCGAATTTACCGAGGACGATGTCAAAGTTACCGTGATCTGTAAGGGAGACCACCGGCTGACTCCCAAAGACCTGTGCCTGTGGTCGCTCGATAACATTCCATATTTTGCTGTACCTCGCTATTTTGAAATTCGGGAAAGTTTGCCGCGCAATCCATTGGGCCGTGTCCTCAAATTCGAATTGCGATCAGACGGGGTCACGTCTGCGACCTTTGACCGGGAGGTCCACGATCTCCAACCGGTCAAGCGCTGAATTCTTCCATTCTCACAGGACAAAAGACTCCCATGACTTCGCTTCTCAACGAAAGCTATGCCGACATTCGCGAAGCGGTCCGCAAGCTCTGCGCGAATTTTCCGGGAGAGTATTGGCGTCGCCTCGATGCCGAACGAGCCTATCCGATCGACTTTGTCGATGAACTGACCCAGGCAGGCTATCTCTCTGTCATGATTCCCGAAGCTTATGGCGGGGCCGGCCTGCCCTTGTCCGCAGCCAGCGTGATTCTGGAAGAAATCCAGCGAGCCGGCTGCAATGGCAGCGCATGCCACGCCCAGATGTACACGATGGGCACGTTGCTCCGCCATGGTAGCGAAGCGCAAAAATCGGAGTATCTGCCGAAGATTGCCTCTGGTGAACTCAGATTGCAGGCCTTTGGCGTGACCGAACCAACTAGCGGCACCGATACCACCTCGATCAAGACTTTTGCGGCGCGTGATGGCGACGGGTACGTCGTCAATGGCCAAAAAGTCTGGACATCACGGGCGGAGTATTCCGATCTGATGATCCTTTTGGCCCGCACCACACCCAAGGAGCAGGTCGCCAAGAAAACCGAAGGCCTTTCGGTCTTTCTGATCGACATGCGCGAGGCCAAGAAAAACGGCCTTACGATCAGGCCTATCCGCACGATGATGAACCATTCGACCACCGAAGTGTTCTTCGACAATGTCAGAATTCCATCGTCGAGCCTGATCGGCGAGGTAGGTAAGGGGTTCAGGTACATCCTTTCAGGTATGAATGCCGAACGGATTTTGATTGCGGCAGAATGTGTCGGCGATGCCAAATGGTTCATCGAAACTGCGGCGGGTTATGCCAAAGAGCGAACCGTCTTTGGTCGCCCGATCGGCCAGAATCAGGGCATTCAGTTCCCAATCGCCAAGGCCTATACCCAAATGCGCGCCGCCGAGCTGATGGTAAGCGAAGCTGCGACCCTCTACGAAGCCGGTGCAGAGTGTGGTGCCGAAGCGAATATGGCCAAGATGCTGGCAGCAGACGCGTCCTGGGCCGCGGCGGAGGCTTGCGTACAAACGCACGGTGGCTTTGCCTTTGCCGAGGAATATGATGTAGAGCGCAAGTTCCGGGAAACCCGGCTTTATCAGGTCGCACCCATTTCGACCAACCTCATACTTTCCTATCTGTCTGAGCACGTGCTCGGCTTGCCGAGATCCTATTGATGCGTCCGCTCGAAGGTCTGCTGGTGATCGCCGTCGAGCAGGCTGTCGCGGCGCCATTCTGCACCCAGCGGCTCGCCGATGCTGGGGCCCGCGTGATCAAGGTTGAACGTCCTGGCGGCGAGACCGCCCGGCATTATGACACGGCAGTGCACGGGGTGAGCGCCTATTTCGCAACTCTCAATCAGGGCAAGGAAAGCATCGTACTCGATCTTACCGTCAACGAAGATCGCGATGTTTTCAGCGCCCTGCTCCAGCACGCCGATATTCTGGTGCAGAATTTGGCACCCGGCGCGCTCGCTCGACTGGGCTTCGGTTACGATGAACTTCAACGCCGCAATCCGTGCCTGATAGCTATGGAAATTGTCGGCTACGGGCAGGACACCGACTATCGTTCGATGAAAGCCTATGACATGCTAGTGCAAGCTGAAGCCGGCATCTGCGCAATCACTGGTACCGCCGACAGTCCCGTAAAAGTCGGGGCCTCGATCGCCGACATCGGCACGGGCATGAATGCCTATGCGGCTATCCTAGAGGCAGTGATCGAGCGGCAGAAAAGCGGTCGCGGGCAACTTTTGTCGATCGCGATGTTCGACACAATCGCGGAATGGTGCGCCGTCCCGATCGCGCATCAGGTCTATGCCGACAATACCCTGCCGCGGCGGGGTTTTGCCCACAATCTGATTGCGCCTTACGGGCTTTTTTGCTGCCTTGATGGCGATCTAGTGATCGCCGTTCAGACCGCCGCCGAATGGGTCAAGCTGTGCAATGCTGTGCTCGACAAGCCTGAGCTTGAAACCGACCCGCGCTTTGCGACCAACGTCCAGCGCATTGCCAATGTCGAAGCCCTTGACGGCGAAATCGCCCCGCACTTGGCCAAGATGACATGTTCTGAGGTGGTCGAGAGGCTTGAGACAGCAGGCATTGCCTATGCCCGTTACCGGACCTTGCCCGAAATGGCGGACCATCCGGCGCTGCATCGGCGCAGGGCTGAGCATGCGGGGACAGACTATTGGATTGTAGCATCCCCCATCCGTCCCGATGCGCAGAAAGCTTCCCCGCCGAAGCTCAATGAGCATGGCGATGCCATCCGCAGGTCCATAGGCTTACAATCGTGAGCGAGGCAGACCTTCTTGATCTGGGGTTCGACGTGGCAGATTATGTCGGTCGAATCGAAAGCTGCCATGATGTTATTGCCCCGGGGCTCATCCACAGATTACTCGCGTTGCTTGATGAACCCTTCGCGCCTGCCCAACCCTTTCCTCAAGGGTTGCAATGGACGCTTTGCCAGTCGCCTGCCTTGCAATCTGGATTGGGCGCTGATGGGCACGCTCTGAAAGGAATGTTTTTGCCGCCGGTACCGCTGCCCAGGCGAATGTGGGCCGCGACCGCAACCGAAGTTATGGGGCAATTCAACCTAGGCGACGCGGTGACCCGCACTAGCCGGATCGAGAGCATCACCCCGAAACAGGGCGCATCGGGGCAGTTGGTTTTTGTCGAAGTGACCCATGGATACACCAGTAACGAACAGCCTGTTTTGCGCGAACGGCAGACGATCGTCTATCGCGATGCGGTAGCCACCAACAAAACCGCAATGGCCCAGCTGGCGGATGCGGACGCTTTCCCGATCCACAAAACCCTGACCCCTGATTCCACCCTATTGCTGCGCTATTCGGGCGTGACCTTCAATGCGCACCGTATTCACTATGATCGCCCATATGCGACAGCCGAGGAAGGCTATCCCGATCTGGTTGTGCACGGTCCGCTCATCGCCACCTTGCTCTTGCAACTGATCGGCCAGCACCTGCCTCGCAACCGAATGCTTGTTCGCTATGCCTTTCGGGCCATGTCGCCGGCCTTTGTCAACCAACCGCTCAATCTGGGGATGAGGCTCGAACGCGACAACATTGTCAGCAGTGCCTGGAATGATGCGGGCGAAATTCTGGCCGGCCTATCCGCATCGTCTCGCCACGCCGATTAGGCGACGGGGTCTCCCTCAGGCACGTTGAGCAGCCCGGATCCAAACATCACGGCGAAACAAAGAACCAGTTGAAGGATAGCCGCTGAGGCCAGTGCAGGATATGCACCAATGGCGATGACAGCACTACCGAGCGCGGGACCGCCTGCGGTCGAGACAGCGCTGACACCTGCTGACATAGCACCCGTCCGGCCCGATCGATCATAACGGGCAATGAAGTCGAGAAAGAAGATCGTACCGGCGGACGAAGCGGCTACGCATAGTGAAAGGCTGACCATGAACATCGACAAACTCGCCGCTGCAACAACAAGCTGAAAGGACAGGCCAAGCGCGAACAACGATGTAATGAGCAGGATCTTTCGCCGACCGCTCAAGAGAAAATAAAGCGCCATCCCCAGGAACACACATAATGTAGCAACGCCAAGCACCCGATCGATTGAAGATTGTGCCAGACCGATGCTGTTTCCGATCCGTTCGGTGAAACTCCAGACCGTCGCATTCGACATGATCCACAATCCATAGGCCAGGAGAAGAACTGTGGTGCGATAAATGAATGGCCGTGAATGTAGCGCGGCAAGCTCGCCGTCGGGGAGAAATCCGAGAAGCGGAAGACCCAGCAGCACAGAGAACGCGATGAGGTAAAGCAGAATGTCCGGATATTGGCCTTGCAAGGTATCATCGAGGCCAAAGATCAGCACGCTTTGTAAAACAACAACCGTGCTAAGCACTGCCACCGCGTGGCCAGGTTTTGGTGTGTTCGACAGGCTCATGCTGGCTATGCTGCCCATCAATCCAATGCCGACACCGCTCAGGAAGCGAAACAGGAATAACGCGGCGATCGAGTCGACCTGGCTAGTGAACGCTTGCATCGCGACGCCAAGCGCAATCCCGACAATAGCCACTCTTCGCCTCCGGCTGAAGCGAACTAGGATTGGCGTCGCAAAGGAAATGACCGTGAGACCAGCAAACTCACTCGCAATCAGCAAGCCAGCCTCTGAAACGGACAGGCCGAAGCGTCTAACGGCCCAGCCAAGTAAGAGCGGAGAGATCAGAATGACGATTTGCGTCGCCGCCCCGAGGAAGGCCAGAGCAAGGTATGACAGGCCCCGCGGGACTGGAATCGCCAATTTTCCCACCTTCACAAAGAACCTTGAACTGACAGATAGTCATTTATTGTTCGCCGCGTCAATTCAGGGCGTCCATCAGGCTTGAGACATTGCGACGATATCCACACCCGCATCATAAAGCGTCATATCCGCCGTCAATCGGAACCGTGTGCCCGGTCGTCATCGCGGCGGCATCCGAGCAGAGCCAGGCGATCGCGCTGGCCGGTTCAGATGGATCGATGATCCTGGCAATCGGGGCCCGGCCGATCAGGCCCTCCAACTGTTCATTCTCAAAGCCGCCCGCAAACATCGGGGTCATGGTCAAACCCGGCGCGACAGCGTTCACGCGGATCCCGTGCTGTGCATAGGTCACCGCGGCAACACGGGTCAGATGAATCATCGCAGCCTTTGCAGCCGAATAGACCGGCGAGGCGGCGACAGACACGTGCATCCCAGCCCGCGAGGCGACGTTGACGATCGCGCCGCCTTTGCTCGCGATCATGCACGGCAGGGCAGACTTCAGGCTGAGAAACATGGATTTCAATGACAGGTCCAAAGTCCCGTCCCATTGCGCTTCGGTCAATTCATGCAGCAGCGCGCCATGCCCGCCGCCCGCAACACCGCCAACTCCATTGACGAGAATATCGAGGCGACCGAAGCGGGCCATAACCTGCTGCATGACGCGGCTCGCCTCGTCGGGCCGGGTCAGGTTCGCCAGGACGAATTGGGCATCCGCCCCGCTCGCTGCGAGGTGTTCAGCCAGCGCCGCACCGCCGCTCTGGTCGATATCAACAATAACGACCTTAGCCCCGGATGAACCAAACAGCTTCGCCGTTGCCGCACCAATGCCGGACGCTCCCGCCGTTATTACGGCCACTTGCTCGCTGAAGTCTAGGTTCATCATGACGGCTGCCCTAAATTGCCCCGGTAGCAATAATCTGACGGCCACGCTCCATCAGCCACAGCGCATAGCGGTGGAGCGATTCACCGATCTTCATCGATATCATGCCGGCACATGCGCGCGCGTAGCTTCCTTCGAGAATACAGGCGAGTTTGTAGCATCCGAGCACCGCAAACCATGGCATCGCCGTCATATCGCGGTCGGTCAGTTCGCGGTAGAGCGCCACCAGTTCGGCACGCGGCATGAAGCCATCCCAGGGCGTCACCACGGGATCCTTGCCCGGCGGATCATCGTGCCCGCACCAGCTTTGCAAGAGCCAGCCCATATCGATCAGCGGATCGCCCAAAGTCGCCAGCTCCCAATCGATCAAGCCCGATAGTCTGGGCTGGTCAAAGCGGTACATGACATTGGGGTACTGAAAATCCCCGTGAATTATGCTGATGCGCCGATCGCTGGGTAGGTTTGCCGCGAGCCACTCGCCGGTGCTGTCGATATGAGGCAAGGCATGACCGGGATAGTTGTCCATTTCCCGATAGCCTTCGAGTTGCGAGCGCCAGCGGGCAACCTGGCGATTGTGCCAGTCTTCTGCCTTGCCAAAATCGGCAAGACCCCGCGCGACATAATCGACCTTGCTCAGCGCGGCAGCAGCGCGCACCATTTCGACGCCCATCGTGCGCCGCCAGCTCGGGTCCGCGCCATATTGACCGGGAAGCGCCCCAAGCGGCGAGAAGCCTTCGAGTGGCGCCATCACATAGAAGGTAGCGCCAATCACGCTCTCGTCATCACAAAGCCCGTACAGCGCGGCATGCGGTACGTCCGTACCAGCCAGAGCCGCAAGCAACCTCGCCTCACGGCGCATGGTTTCATTGCTATTTGGTCGCAAGTGCAGCGGTGGGCGGCGCAGCACCAAGCGCTCGCCGCCCCGTTTGAGCATGAACAGCGCGTTTTGAGAGCCCCCGGTAATCGGCGTTGCCTCATCGACCAGTCCCTGTCCGGGCAAATCCTGTGTGGCGATCCAGTCATGCAGCTTGTCCCAATCAAGCAGACCGCCAAAGCTATCAAGTTTCACCATGTCCCTCCATCGCAGCGGACAAGCGCCCCTGTTACGTTTCTCGATGATCGGCTTGCCAGAAACAGAGCCGATGTAATGATGTCCTCAGGATCTCCGGGCCGGCCCCGCGCATTGGGCTGACGCTCTCGCATTTCCGCGGACCAAGCCTGGGCAATGTCGGTGAGGAAGGGGCCTGCGGATAGGGTGTTGACCCGCACCTTGGGACCATATTCGTGGCTCAAGCTCAAGGACATCGCATTGAGCGCGGCCTTGGCAGCACCATAAGGCACAACCGCCGGGAGCGGCATCAAGCTGCCGCTCGAAGAAACGTTAATGATCGATCCACCTTCGCCTTGCGACATACGATGGGCAATATGGCTCGCCAGCCTGAACGGGCCCTTGAAGTTCAGGTTGACGACTGAATCGAACAGCTGCTCGCTCACCTCATGGCTTGGGCTCGCGGGTCCCATGCCGGCATTGTTGACCAGCACGTCGACCCGGCCGAATCGGGCATACGCGGTATCGATAAGACGGTCACAATCGTCCCAGCGCCCGACATGAGCGGCCACCGCCAGTGCCTCGCAGCCCATCTTCGCCAATTCTGCCGCGACCGCCTGACAGGCCTCGAGCTTGCGGCTGGCAATGACAATCGCGGCACCACGATCGCCAAAGGCCTTTGCCATTTGATAGCCCAGCCCGCGGCTGCCGCCGGTAATCAAGATCACTTGGTCGCGAAAGTCAAAGAGCGGATCCACAGACTCCTCCGGTCAGTTTGATGCTGCGGTAGTAATGCATTGCTTATGTCATATTGACATAATCATGTCAATATGACATAAATGCGCTATGAAGCGACGATTTTCCAAGCGGCACCCCTTTGTAGAACTGTCCGATGAGCTGATCCGGCTTTCGGCGCGTGTCACCGGCATGTTCAACACATCGCTCCGCGAACTCGGGCATGGCCCCACGGAAATGCTGGTTTTGAGCGCTATCGTGGAAGCTGATACTCCGCCAACGGTGCCAAAGATCGGCCGATCACTAGGGCTGGCCAGGCAGTTGGTGCAACGAGCGGTGCATTCGCTTGTCGCACAGGGGCTCATCCAAACACGCGCTAACCCCGATCACAAGCGCGCCGTGCTGCTCTACGCAACACGCCACGGAGAGGCGCTCAAACAGAAGGCAGACAGTCTGGCCGAGGATGTTGTCAATCGCATTGCAGCGGATATGGATCTGGAGCGCGTGCGGAGCGCGGCCGAGATCCTGGGTGCGATACGCAAAGATCTGGAAACACGCCTTCGGCTCCTAATATAAAAGGAAAGACCGCATGATCAGCTTCAGCGTCGAACCACAGTTTCAGGCCAAGCTTGACTGGATGAAGGCCTTTGTTCGCAACGAGTGCGAGCCGATGGACCTGCTCTGGCCGGATCCAGGCACGATCTATGACACTAGTCACCACGCATCGCGGCGTCACCTCAAACCGCTGCAGGCACAGGTGCGCAAGGTAGGGCTCTGGGCCTGCCATCTGGGCCCTCACCTGGGCGGACCAGGCTTTGGGCAAGTCAAACTCGCCTTAATGAACGAAATCATAGGCCGGTCCGCTTGGGCTCCAACAGTCTTTGGCACAGCTGCTCCCGATACAGGCAATGCCGAGATTCTCGCCATGTTTGGCACTGAAGCGCAAAAGGCGCGATATCTTCACCCGCTGATGGAAGGAGACATAGTTTCCTGCTTTTCAATGACCGAGCCGCAAGGTGGAGCCGATCCGGGTGAATTCACCTGCCGTGCGACGCTGGTTAAAGATGAAAAAGGGCAGGATTTCTGGGAAATTGAAGGCGAGAAGTGGTTTGCTTCAAATGCCGGATTTGCAAGTTTTCTCCTGGTCATCGCCGTTACCGATCCTGACGCCCCGTTGACCCAGCGCATGAGCATGTTCATTGTCCCCAAGGAAACACCGGGGATCGAGTTACTGCGCAACGTCGCCATCATCACGGACACCGACCCGGACAACGGCCACCATGCCCATCTGCGGTACAACAAGGTCCGGGTCCCGACCGATCATATGCTTGGCGGGCCTGGAGAAGGTTTCAAGGTTGCTCAGGCCCGCCTTGGCGGCGGACGCATCCATCACGCTATGCGGACCGTCGGTCTGGCCCAGCGCGCCTTTGATATTATGCTTGAGCGCGCCGTATCGCGGCGCACGCGAGGGCGAATGCTGGGCGACCATCAAATGGTGCAGGAGAAGATCGCAGATTCCCTGCTTGATCTCGAGCAATTCCGGTTGCTGGTGCTCAAGGCGGCATGGATGATCGACGAAGTCGAAGCCGGACGGCAGCCGCATGGTGCGGCGCGCGACTATATCGCGATGTGCAAGATCGGGCTGATCAAAATGGCTCGCGACGTAATCGGGCGATCGCTTGAGATTCATGGCTCGCTTGGCATTTCCCGAGACATGCCGCTAGCGACCTGGCATGCAGGCCTGTGGGCGCTCGCTTTTGCCGACGGCCCGACGGATGCACACAAATCACAGCTTGCAAGGTCATGGCTCAAACGTACGAGTCCTGTTGCCACGCAATTTCCGAGCGAACATATTCCTACCCGCCGCGCCGCCGCGCGCATGCGCTATCCCGACACGGCCTGATAGATTTCTGGCGCTGCTTGGCTATTATACCGCGCTGCGCTTCTGCACGAAGGTCATACGAATGCCGGCAGTGCTGGCAATAGTACCCGAACACATCACCTCATTTGCACAGGCAGATTCCAGCGCAATACTCCCGGCTAGCACATCCGCCTCTATAGCAGGTCCGAGATAATTGACATGCATCGAGCCCAGATGTGAATTCGGCGTCCGATACTGCCCAAGGGCGTCGGCCAGCGAGAGCAAAAACCCGCCGTGGCAGATGCCGAGACTGTTGCAGTGGCGTTCCTCGACTCTTGCCTGCAGCGCAGATCCTAGGACTGCGACGCGCGCCAGACGATCAAAGTGGGGTCCCAATGAAATGGGCCCACTATCCTCGCTTTCGTGATCGACTTGCGCGCAAGACACAGTCAGCTTGCCAGAGCCATTGAGCGGCGCCCGTTTCATGACCCCCGTGTAGAGGCCTATCGGCCTAACCCCTTCCAAAAGCACACCATGGATATGAATCGCGCGATTGGTTCGGTAGAAAATCCCGCCTCGTGCGATCACCAGTGCGCCGATTGATGCCTGTGACGCCAATTCGATCCCGATGCTGCTGGTGACAATCGTTTCACCTTCGGTCAGTCCGCGATGATAGACGTTACAGCACCCGGCATTGGCTTGGGCATAGACGGCAAAATCGACCAGACCCATGATCGCGGCATCGGCCACAGCGTCAGCAAAGCCAGCATGGCCCTCATCGCTTCGTAGCGCGCAATCGAGCCGATCGGCGACAGCCTGTGACAAATAGGGTCCTGCCAGACGCTCAAACGAATTAAGCTCCGGATAGAGAGCGAAGGACATTGTCAGCCAGCCAATTGCCGGACCGCATCGTAAAGCAATGAGCAACCAAGCGCTGCCTGATGCGAGGTAATCGACTCCAGTTCATTGTGGCTCTTTCCGTCTTTGCATGGGATGAACAGCATCGAAGCCCGCGCAACGCGCGCCAGTGGCACTGCGTCATGCCCAGCGCCGGAAACTATATCGATCGCCTTCACTCCCGCACTGCTGGCCAAGCGATGCCAGAGTTCCCGATGTTCGGGATCAAATGGAGTCGCAGCCGCGCGCCAGAATTCCTTCACCTCTATGCTCACCCTTCTGCGATCGGCAATCTTCTGAACCATCTCGCGGAGTTTTGCATCCATCGCATCAATCACATGATCTTCAGGATGGCGTAGATCGGCAGTCATGAAGACGCGCCCCGGCACAACATTGCGCGAACCTGGCCAAAGCTGCATCTGGCCGACCATGCCGCGGCCATCGGGACTCTTGTCTTTCGCCACCTGTTCGACCGCCAGCGCCACCTCGGCCGCAGTCATTAGTGCGTCACGCCGATAATCCATAGGCGGCGGTCCGGCATGGGTCTCTTCACCCGCAATCTCAATCTCGTACCAGCGGATCGCTTGAACGCCCCGGACGACTCCCACCGGTACATCTTCGGTTTCGAGCACTGGCCCTTGTTCGATATGTATCTCAAGATAGTTTGCGATTGGGCGTTCAGGCCGATGCGGTAACGCCGACAGCAGAGGATCGGCATTCAGCGCCTCTCCGACAGCAATGCCGGCTTCGTCGCGTGCTGCCAACATCTCGTCCAGCGGGCGGACTCCTGCGAAAACGCTGGACCCCATCAAGGCCGGCTGGAAGCGCGCGCCCTCCTCGTTTGCCCAACTGACCAACTCGACCGATTGGCGCAGCTTTACCCCATCGTCGCGCAGTTGCCGCAGCACCTCGAGACCAGACATGACACCATAGGCACCGTCGTATTTCCCCCCAGTTGGCTGGCTGTCGAGATGACTGCCGATCATCAGCACCGGCGCTTCGACATCGGTGCCCGGAAGATAGGCAAATAAGTTACCGATGGCATCCGTCGAGATTGTCATCCCGAGCTCTTCGCACCAGCCAATGAACCGAGTTTTGCCGGCTCGGTCTTCGGCACTGTAGGCAAGCCGACAGACACCGCCATTGGCCGTACCGCCAATCTGGCCAAGTTGTTCCAATGAGTTCCAGAGCCGTTCGCGATCGATGGCATAAGATGACAGCTGTACTTCGCCAGCCACGGATTGGATGCTTTGCATTGGTATCTCGTCTCTTACTAGTAGCGATGATTTTGGGTGTGAACCGCGATCGAGTGGCCGCAGGTACAACAATCTTCAGAAACAAAATTCGGGGCGAAGCGCTCGCAAGGACCATCCGATGGCAATCGCTCGGCATTGCTCCTGGAGACATGCTCAAAAACCGCCCGGCGGTGGCCGGCGACGCCGGCCATCTCACGCTGCAGAAATTCAAGCCGCATGGTCCAAAGATGCAGCGGATATTCGCGGGTGAACCCTATGGCACCGTGAAGCTGATGGGTTTCCTGCGAAATCAGGCGGGCGGCGGTGATCGCTTGCGCGGCGGCCATCGCCGCCGAGGCTGGCGCGGCATTGTCGAAGGCGGCTTTGCGCGCCAGCCAGCGCGCGCCCTCGAGCTTGACCTTGCAATGCGCCAGGCGATGCTGAACGGTCTGAAAGCTGCCGATCGGCCGATTGAACTGAACCCGGTCCTTGACATAACCGGAGGTCAACTCCAGCGCCCCCTCCATCAACCCGACGGCTTCCGCTGCCAGGGCAAGCTGCCGAAGGCTGCGAAAACGCAGTGCTGAAACGCCGTCCAGCCGCTTGCCCTGTTCAATCGCCTTTAGCGAAACCCGGCCCAATGGATAGCCAGTCGCATCGGAGTCAAGCAGCTCGACGGCATGGGCACCGAGCTCGACCGCATAGACTCCATCCGACCGGTCAAAGAGCAGGCGCTCGGCTTGCGGCGCATAACGGATGGCCCCGCCGACTTCCGACTTACTGGCAATCGCCACTACGTCGGGTGGCACTTCGCCCGTCAAAGCGGGAATTACAATGGCGGATGTTGCCATCGGGACTTGCCCGATATGCCTGGCAACACGCTCGACAATCAAAGAGGCTTCAACAAGACCAAGTCCCTCTTCGAGGGCCGCCCCGGTGAAACCGCCTTCGAGGAGTTCGCTTGCTAGCGCTTTATCATATCCGCCTTGACTTGCGACGTGCAAACCGCGCTCCCAGCCCGCACTGCGGCCAAGCGCGATATCAAGTGCCTCGATCAAGGCCTGCTGGTTTTCGTTAGGTTCAAAGTTCATCGCTGCTGTCCTATTTGACGCGGGGCAGATCGAGCATGCGAGTTGCGACCTGATCGAGCTGAATTTCGGTTGTCCCGGCGGCTACACTGACGGCTAACGCATAGCGTGAATCGCCGGGGCTGTCGGCGATCAGACTGTCAGGACCATAGATGCGCCGCGCCAACTCGGCATAGCTGAGCAAGGCCTGCGCATTGGCGATGCGCGCCAAATTGGCATCCGCAGTCGGCGGCTGGCCTTGAGCACGCAACGAAACAACGCGGTACGACAACATCCGGGCGGCTTCGCACAAGGCCCAGGCTTCGCCAAAGGCTGACTGAATTTCGGGATCGTCGAGCAGGCCCCCTGCGTGCGCGGCTTCGGCCAGCTTGTTGATACGGCGCCGGGCATCCTCATAATGCGCCGCGCCGACTCGCTCGAACTGCAGTGCGCGGCGCACCACTTCCCAGCCCTTATGCTCTTCACCAACACGGTTGCTAATAGGAATGGCGACGTCGGTCATCACCAACTCATGAAACGCCTGCTCTCCGACGATGCCATCGATTTCATTCACCTTCAGACCGGGTGAATCCATCGGCATGATCAAGCAACTAATTCCTCTGGAGCCGCGACTTTCGGGATCGGTGCGCACCAGCAGGAAGCAAAAGTCGGCAAGGCCGGCATGCGAGGTCCAGACCTTGGTCCCATTGACAATGTAGTGATCGCCCTCACGCCGCGCCCTGGTGCGCAGGGAAGCCAGGTCAGAACCCGCATCAGGTTCTGAAAAGCCCTGACACCAGAAGACGTCACCAGCCGAGATGCGATTAAGATGGTAGAGTTTCTGCTCCGGCGTGCCAAACGCCATGATGGCCGGACCAATCCAATTCACGTTCATATACTGCGGTCCGCGCGGCTCGCCAATCGGCCATAGCTCCTCCCCGACGATCGCGGAGCGCCACGGAGAGGCGTCGCAACCACCAAATTCTTTGGGCCAGCTTTCGGTCAGCCAGCCCTTCTCGGCCATCGCCCCACAAAACCGCGCGGCATCTCGGCGATAGCTTGCAACATTGGCCTTGTCATGGCCGGACCAGTCTGCAGGCAGCTGCTCCGCAATAAACGCTCGGACTTCTGCGCGGTGCATCCGCTCGGCCTCACTCCACTGAAACTCCACCGGCTCAACCTCCCTGATATCGCGGCGCACGTTTTTCAGCAAAAGCGGCCACGCCTTCCTTGTGATCCTCGGTCTTCAACGTCAGCAGATCATAGGCCAGCGACACCTCAAATGGTGCAGCCATCATTTGCTTGAGCATCACATTTACGCTGGCCTTTGCATAGGCGATCGCCAGTGGTGCGCCCTTGGTCAGCTTGTCGACAAAGGCGTCGACGACTTGGTCGAGCTCAGCATCGGGCACGGAGTGATTGATCAGACCGAGTGCCTCGGCTTTAGGTGCTAGAATGGGATCGCCTGTCATCAGATATTCCTTAGCCCGGGCAAAACCGATCAGCAGCGGCCACAACACCGCACCACCATCTCCTGGCGCAATGGCAACCTTGACATGGCTATCGCAAAAGCGGGCGGTATCGGCAGCGAAGACAACATCCGCAGCAAGCGCAAGATTGACCCCCAGGCCGTAGGCCGGTCCGCGTACCTTTGCGATGATCGGCTTCTCGCAATCGAGCATCGAGAAGAAGAGGCGCTTGGCACCCCGCGTTGGCGGACGTCCCGGCCGACCTGCCTCGGCCTGATCTGAAAGTCCGCTGACATCCGCACCAGCGCAGAAGGCATCGCCTTCGCCGGTCAAGACAATCACATTGATATCGTCATCGGCCCAAGCATCGTCGAAAATATATTCGAGCTCGTCCTGCATGTCCGGGGTCAGCGCATTCTTGCGTCCCGGATTGGAAATGGTGATCGTCAAAACGCCGCGCTCGGTATCCCGATCAAGCTTGAGCTTCTCATAGCGACTATAGTCCGGCTTGCGCATAGATCTTCCCCTTTGTATGGATGCGCAATTGTGCGCGCAATTCCTGTTTCCTGATCTTTCCTGAGGCAACGCGCGGAAAATCCTCGACAATGAACAGATGCTCTGGCGTTTTCTGCTTCGCGATGCTGGCGTGCGCAAAATGTGCCTTCACGCTCTCGAGCGTGAGAGCCTCGGTACCAGGCGCCATCCGGACGAATGCGCAGACGCGCTCGCCATAGACCGGGTCAGGCATGGCGACTACAGCCGATTCGGCGACCTCGGCGATCATGCACAGCACCGCCTCGACTTCCTTCGACGAGATATTCTCGCCACCGCGAATAATAATATCCTTCTTGCGGTCAGTGATGGTTAGATAGCCATCTGCGTCAAGCTTGCCGACATCGCCGGTCCGGAACCACCCGCCGGGCAGGAAAGCCTCGCGATTGAGCGCGTCGTCAGTATAGCCAAGAAACAGCTCCGGCCCGCGCGAGACGATTTCACCCTCCTCGCCCATCGGCACGTCATTGTTGTGTTCGTCAACAATCCGCACTTCATTGCCGGGCGTGATCTGACCGTCGGTATGGTGACGCTTCGCCTGGGGGGCTTTCCCGAGCGATGTCGAAATGGTTGGATGCTCGGTGAGGCCATAGCCTCGCCCGCTCGGAAAGCCGTTCTGGTCGGTGAGCAAAACTTGCTGCGGCGTGACGCCAGCCCCACCGAGCCCGAAATAGTTGAGCGAACTAATGTCGATGCCTTCCTGGGCGGCCGCATCGAGCAGCTGAAGGAGGAAAATCGGCGTCGCGCCGCTTTCGCGCACCTTATGCGCCTCGATCAGTCGCGCCGCATCCAACGGTTTCCAGGGATTGAGGAAGATCTGTTCAACACCCAAAATCACCGGACGGAGCAGATAGATCAGCCCGCCAATATGGCCGGCGGGCAGCACGTTGAGAAACAGGCCTTTGTCGGAGAACAGAGGACAACGAAAATCGGCCAGCAAGGTATCGTGGCTATGCTGGACCCCTTTAGGTGAAGCCGAGGTGCCGGAGGTATAAATCAGCAGGCAGCGCGCACCGGCGTCGGTAGCACGCGGAGGCAACTGCCCGGCCCCCTGCTCCTCAAGCTGCTCAAAGCTCAGAAAATCGGCACCCGTCTCGCCCGTTCCGACAGCAATAACTTGCAACAATGGGGGCACTTCGACCAGCTGGCGCACCCGATCGCTAAGCGATGTCCCCTTGAATTGCGCCGGTGCAATCAGCAGTTTCGCATCCGCATCACGCAAGATGAGCGATACTTCGGTGGAGCCATAGATCGGCACGATCGGCACGAGGACCGCACCCATGCTCAACACCGCGAGATAACTGACCAGCGCATCCCGCCCGGCGCTGAGCTGAACGGCAACGCGATCATTCGCGTCGACGCCCATTGCCGCAAGCGAAGCGGCTATCGCCTGTGCCGCCAGACAGAGATCGCCAACCGTCTCCTCGCGCCACCGGCCCTCATCCATGAAGCGCACAGGCACTTCCGGATAACTTTCAAGCGCCCGGTCAAGATAGTCCGCAAACGTCTTGCCCTCGTGCAAACCAAGCGCTCGCCATTGCTGTCGAAGTGCCTCCTGATCACGTGCAAGAGTTTCGAGGCTTACCATTGAGTTTCGCCAAATCCCAAAAAACTGTTGATCTGTCAGTTTTGATCCCTACAAGCCTCATTGTCAATAGGAAAGGGGTGGCCGACTATGCTCGAAAAACTGTCCATGCTAATCAATGGCAATGCTTGCAATGCCATCGGCAACCAATGGCTTGAAAGCATCAATCCCTATACCGGCGAGGCATGGGTTCAAATCCCTCGTGGGGATAAACGTGATGCCAATGCTGCCGTCGACGCAGCCGCTGCTGCACTCAAGGGCCCATGGGGCCAAATGACTGCCAGCCAGCGCGGGCTGCTGTTGCTGCGCCTCGCAGATCTGATTGAAGAAAATGCCACGATGCTTGCCGAAATCGAAGTGCGCGACAATGGCAAGCTGATGGTCGAAATGGCCGGGCAAACGCGCTATATGGCAAGCTGGTATCGCTATTATGGCGGTCTTGCCGACAAGATCGAAGGCAGTGTGATTCCTTCCGATAAGCCCGACATCTTCAATTACACGAAGCGCGAACCCGTGGGTGTCGTCGCCTGTATTACGCCGTGGAACTCGCCATTGCTGCTGCTTGCCTGGAAACTGGCCGCGGCGCTTGCAGCAGGTTGCACGGCGGTGATCAAGCCGTCCGAGTTTACATCGGCCTCTACAATGGTTTTTGCCAGACTGTTTGCTCAGGCAGGTTTCCCGGCCGGCGTCATCAATGTCGTGACAGGCTTCGGTAAGGACGTCGGCGCGCCGCTTGTGACCCATCCCAAGGTCGCTAAGGTCGCCTTTACCGGATCGGACGAAACTGGTCGGCGTCTGTATCAGCAAGCGGCCGCCAGCATGAAATCGGTGGTGCTGGAACTGGGCGGTAAATCCCCCAACATCGTCTTTGCCGATGCGGATCTCGACAATGCCGTGAACGGCGTCATATCCGGCATTTTTGCCGCATCCGGACAAACCTGCATCGCCGGTTCGCGCGCATTGGTACAGCGGAGCATCCACGACCGGTTTGTTGAGCGTTTGGTTGAGCGCGCCGCCACAGCCCAAATGGGCGATCCGGCGCTCGCTGAGACCCAGGTTGGGCCGGTCACGACACCACCGCAGTTTCAGAAAGTGCTGGACTATATCGCGATCGCGAAATCGGAAGGAGCTAAATGCGTGCTCGGCGGTCGGCCAAGGCCCGATCTTGCCGGCGGACAATTTGTCGAACCTACCATCTTCACCGAAGTAAAGAATGAAATGCGGATAGCTCAGGAGGAAGTCTTCGGGCCGGTGTTGGCGATCATTCCCTTTGAAGATGAGGAAGACGCCATTCGAATTGCCAATGACAGCATCTACGGCCTGGCGGCTGGCGTCTGGACCATGGATACTGCACGGATGTTCCGCATGAGCAATGCGCTTGAAGCCGGAACTATATGGGTCAACACCTATCGCGCGGTGAGCTACACTTCGCCGTTTGGCGGATTCAAACAAAGCGGGTTGGGACGGGAAAGCGGGATCGACGCGATCAATGCATTCCTTGAAACCAAATCGGTCTGGATCAACTTGGCCGGCAAGGTAGGCAATCCTTTCGTGCTGAAATAGGAGCGGCTACGCCTGTTCCATTAGTTCTGCGGGGGCTTTGCGCGAAATCGGGCGCGGCCGCCGGTCTGGTCCAATCGCTACGAAGACAAACTCCGCCTCGGTCACCTTGTGGACATGCTCGCCATCGCGTTCGCGGCTCCATGCCTCGACATGGATCGACAATGACGAGCGGCCTTGCTTGTTGATACATGTGTATACCGAAACCTCATCGCCAACAAAAACGGGGCGATGGAAGGACATGCCGTCGACCGCGACGGTCACCGCGCGTCCGCCACTGTGCCGCGAGGCGAGTGAACTTGCCGCCCAATCCATCTGCCCCATGAGCCAGCCACCGAAGATGTCGCCATAGGGATTGGTGTCACTAGGCATCGCGGTCACCCGGATTGTTGGCGCTGCTTCGGGCGGCTGGTCTTCAGGCTGCAAATCCAATGTCTTTCTGTTCTGCAGCTGGCTTTAGGCAGCGTCCGCTTCGATCGGCTTGAACAACTTTACGATATCGCCCGAAGTGACCACGCGACTGGTGCCAGCGGCAACCGGGCGGCCGGCATTGAACGAGACCGGCGTGACATCGACGTTCGTGGCTTGAGCCCGAAGGGCTCCAACTGTGCAATTGGGTTGGCCCAGAATGGCGAAGGGATCGAAATGGAAGAAGCGCATGGCATTTTTGTGGGTTACGAGATCAATCTCGTCATCGGTCATGCCAACGAAGTTCTCAAACAGTCGCTCGGGCGCGTGAGGCCAGACTGAGTCGGAGTGCGGATAGTCGCACTCGTAGCAGATTGTCTCGATCCCGATTTCGTGCCGGTTCTTCATCCCAAACTTGTCGTCGATAAAGCAGGTGATGAAATGTTCACGGAACACTTCGCTAGGCAGTCGCTTGCCAAAATCGGCATTAGTCCACGCCTTGTGGTGATGGTAAGAGAAATCAGCCCGTTCGAGGAAATAGGGAACCCAGCCAATGCCCCCTTCCGACAGGGCGATCTTCAGATCAGGATAGCGATGCAGCGCCTTAAGGTGAAGCCAGTCGGCCGCACTGATCGAAATCGAAATCGGCATACCGATAATCCAGGCATCAATTGGCGATTCCATCGAAGGATGCGGCGGGGTACTGCCCGTTCCAATGTGACAGCAGATCGTGACGCCCAGTTCAGCGCATATTTTCCAAATCGGCTCCCAACACTCATTGTGAAGACTGGGCAAGCCGCGCCCTGCCGGGTTATCCGGGAAGGAAATCGCGCGGCATCCCTTGGTGACGACTCGGCGAATTTCTTCGGCAGCTAGAACCGGATCCCACAAGGGCAGGATCGCTAGCGGGATGAAACGCCCAGGATAGGCAGCGCACCATTCATCGATATGCCAGTCATTATAGGCCTTGATGACAGTGAGCGCGTTGTTCTTGTCCTTTGCTCCCAGGAACAGCGCACCATCAAATCCTGGAAACGATGCGAAATTGAGGGAAGCGAGCAGGCCGTTAACATTCATGTCACCGATTCGGGCATGGACATCCCAAGCCCCCCGACGCATCTGCTCGAGCGACTGGGGCTCGCAGCCATATTCTTCGGGCACGCGGCCGGCGACTGCATTAAGCCCGATATTGGGCACGCGCATATCCTCATAAACCCAAAAGTCGGCACCGTGCTCGTCCCGCTCCAGGCGCGGTGCGAGTTCGCGTTGCGCGAGTGGTATATGCTGATCGAACATATTGGCCGGCTCAACCACATGATCATCGACACTAATGATAACCATATCGTCCAACTTCATACTCGGCCTCCTGTGTCTACAAACGCATCTTGCAATTTGGATTGAAACTAACGATGTATCATTTATTGCCCCGAGTCAAGACGAGTCTGGCGGCGCAAAGGCGTGAAGGGACTTAGAAATGCCGATGTTCTGCAGGGCTGTCCGGTTACGGTCAGAGCCCGGCTGTACTTTGATTGAGCTGGAGGACAACTTCCACAAGATGCAGCTCTCCTTGATCCATGACGGGCAGATTATCACCAGTGTCACCGCCGAGATGCACAGGGTGCCATGGTTGACCTGCAACGAGGCACCCGAGCTATTACAGCAGCTTGAAGCCAGCGAGCTTAACGCGCTCGCGCAAGGTCTGCCCAGGGCGCAGCGCTATTTGCACTGCACCCATTTGCTCGATCTTGCGATGCTGGCAGCGGCTCAGGGGGCAGACCCGGTCATTGCGCAGCGTTTGTACCAAGTGAACATCGATGTTCCCCAACCTTATGTTTTCCGCCACGTCGCGATGACGCGCGACGGCGAGACGCAGCTTGACTGGCGGATCAGCGAAAATGCGAAGATCGAATCTGACGACGCCTTCAACGGGCTGGGCCAAAAAGATCTGCTAGCCGCAGCCAAGGCCCTGCCCGGCTGGAAAGGTCGGGAAATTCTTATCGTGCGCCGGGCCATGCACGTCGGTTACGGCCTTGGCCTTCCACTCGATGACTACAAGATGGCATCGGAGATTGGCGTCTCACCGACATGCCATACCTATAATCCAGCGAACGTTACGCGCGCTTTGCGCAGCGAGAACAGTTTAAGGGACTTTAATGGCAAGACGGACGTTCCTCTCAAAAAGGCCTCAGTGCATTATTGATGGGATGGACGCGCTCCGGTCGTCACTCTGGTAAAGCAGCTATGCCAATAATGGCATTCTGCAAGGAGACAAACGATGACGAAAGACGTAATACCGGCAGCTTCGGTCGGGCTCGATATTGCTAAAACCTGGTTTCAGGTTCACGGAGCTGATGCTGAAGGCAAGCCGGTCTTCCGGTACAAGCTTCGCCGCGATCAGCTCGAAGCATTTTTTCGTGAACTACCCACGACCGTCGTCGGGATGGAGGCTTGCGCCACCGCCCATCACTGGGCGCGGTCTTTGACAGCTTAGGGCCACCGGGTGCGGCTGTTGCCGCCCCAGTATGTCAAGCCATTCGTCAAGCGCTCGAAGACTGACAGTGCGGATGCAGAAGCAATATGCGAAGCGACGCGCCGATCCGGTATTCGTGATGTTCCGGTCAAGACCTGCGACCAGCAGGGTTCCTTGATGATGCACCGCGCCCGTGATTTGCTGGTAGGCAGCGGACTATGCTGACCAATGCGCTCCGCGGTTTTGCTGCCGAGTTTGGTCTGATCGTTGGCCAAGGCGCGTGGAATATCGGCAAATTACGGGAGGTGCTGCACACCGCCGACAGCGAAGTCTTCCCTGAGATCGCGCGTGGTACAACGCAGCTCATGTTCGCTCAGCTGGATGAGCTGAAGCGTAAGATCGAAACACTGGAGAAGCAGATCATGGCTTGGCATCGCGCAAGCCCCGAAAGCCGTCGCCTGGCTTCAATTCCGGGAATCGGGCCAATCAATGCGACGTTGATGGCCGCAACAGTTCCTGATCCGCATCAGTTTAAATCCGGCAGAGAATTTGCTGCTTGGATCGGGTTGGTGCCAAAGGAATCCTCGTCTGGCGGCAAGCAGCGGCTTGGACATATCTCGAAACGCGGCAATCCGTACATGCGACGATTGCTGATCGTTGGTGCTCACGCCGTAATGCGCTGGACCAAGCGCGGCAAAGGAATGCAGACCCCTTGGCTGCTTGCCTTGATTGAGCGCCGACCACCCAATGTTGTGGCCGTCGCGATCGCCAACAAGATGGCGCGCATCGCATGGGCCTTGATGATGCGCAATGAGACATACAGATCGGCAGCCGCCTGAAGCCATAGGCGGCACGCTGAACCTTGCGAGGCAAAAAGGAGTGATGGTAGTTCAGGTCACAAACCTCAGATTGGTGTAACCCGGCTGTGTCCCAAGGAATTACGAACCCGAATTATTGTTGGGGAGCCAATCTGCGGAAACCATCAGGGCCAGCAGCAACATTGCTGCACCAACAGGCCGGATACATGGATGCAAGTGATTCAAGCTCGACCAGAAACCAATTTTTGCACTTGCCCATCGGAGTGCGTCCATACAGGGACACAGACGTACGGTAGGCCGCTGAACGACTGACAACGCTAACATTCCGGTCAATGCCGGCGCGGAGTGGCCAGATCTAAACCCGCCGGACGTTCAGGAACTGGATCATAGCAATTTGGTTGGGGAGTCCGGACAGTCCGCTTCTATTTCGCCAATTCGCAAAGCTGCCATTTGTCCGCATCGGCCCTCCAAGGGACAGATTCGGCAGCGATGTCGGTCAGATCCACGCAACAGAGCTAACGCACCCGAACAGTGTGGTGCCCGGCAAAAAAAGAATGCGGATCGTAGCGTCGCTTGGCATTGGCAAGGCGGCGGTAATTTGCGCCCCAATATGCGTGTTGCCAGTTCGCTTCAAAATAGTCGGCTTCCGAGATGTAGCAACCAGCCGTGGGATCCAGTGCGACAATGGGTGCCATTGCCCGGCGGACGAAGGCCGCTTCTTGGCGACCCCGGGCCACATCAGGCTCGTGCCCGGCAACTCTGGGATAGGCAGGCGGAGCATCCGCTGCACAGATCAACAGCGCGAAGGCGTCTAGAACCTCAGGGTTGGTCGCAGTCTTACGTGTGGCCGATAGCGCCTCTGCCGAACCGCCTGCCAATCCCTTGTTAGTGTGAAGCCCGACGCTCCACTCACGGCTTGCATCAATAAGGGCGTTGACGAGTGTATCGATGCGCGCAGGTTGCAACCAGGAGGCAGCGAGCCAGCGTGATTGATACGCGTTAAGGACTTGCCCGACTTCGCCAAAATTCGTGGCCCAGAAGAGATTGTCGGGACTGGCCGTTGGTCGGTCATCGGCCAGCGTGATACCCGGCAATTTGCGTAAAAATTCCGGATCCCAAAGCCTGCGACCAGGTAGAGCAAGGATGAGGGGTTCGGCACCTAGTTTTACGCGGCCAGCTTGCGACGCAACCCAATCGAAAAATGGAGCCCAGGTGGATCGCATCTCACTTTCGCTGCGGGAATGGCAGAGCATTGAAACCGAGAGCCGGCGCTTTGGCAAAAAGCGGATTTGCTCGCCCCAGTTCGGATTGTGAAGCTTTTCGCGGTAAAAAAGGAGCATCTGCTCCACCAGTGCTGTCCAGGCATCGTCGTCGGTAGCGCTGGCTTCGAACATAACCGCGCCAAAGGTTTCAGGCAGCGTATGCGTGCGAAGCGTCAGCCGGGTTACAACCCCGAAAGTGCCGCCGCCGCCGCCGCGAAGGGCAAAATAAAGCTCGGGCTCCTGCCAAGCGTTAACGATACGAGCCACGCCGTCGGCTGTGACGACTTCCGCCTCGATCAGGTTGGCAGCACCGGTGCCAAATTGTTTGGAAAAGCTCCCAAAGCCCCCGCCTTGAATGAAACCTGCGGTTCCGACTGTCATGCAGCCTCCACCCTGAACATAACGACCATGATCGCGAGCAACCGTGCGGTAAACTTCTCCCCATAGTGTGCCAGCGCCGACTGACACGGCGGGGATAGCCGTTTCAGCTGGCGAACCTTGTGGACGAAAACGGTCGTGAATCTCAATGCTCCAAAGACGCCGAGTCCAGAGTAGAAGGGATTCTGCCCGGTTCGAGTTGCCGAAATAGCTGTGTCCGCCGCCTTTCACGACGAAAGGAATTCGGTTGGCGGTGGAGAAACGGATCGCGGCGGAGACATCTTCCGCACTTTCAGCGGCAACTGCCATCAGGCTCGGTCGGCTCGTCCAGGCGTCGATCCAGCCTAGCGTCTGGGTGAGTCCGGGCTCGTCACCGATCCAGTAGGGATTCTTCAAGCGCCGAAAGACCTCTTCCACACTGATTCGACCCTGCTGCGCCAGAACCAGAGGGGAATCGACTGCAATCAATCGCGAACCTACTTTCTGGCGGAGTCGGGTCCAATCAGGTGCTGAGGAGGCAGCAAATGTCCTGATTGGTGCCATAGACGCCAGCGCTCCGGTAGCGCAGGCTGAATTAAGGAAATCGCGTCGGCGCATAATCACCCCCCTATGCCGGCGCGTGGAACAAAATCACTCAACGCTCGGCTGTTGGCAAAATATAAGCGAGCGGAATTAAAGCGCACATTTGCGTTAATGGCGATAGTAATCTGCGTTCTGAACCGATATCTGCTTTTGTGATGGTCGAAACGGTTGCGGAACGGCTGCAATGTTAGCGATTGCGGCTCGTCTGGCTCGCCTGTGGTTGGCAATTGCTCTGTACAACCCAAGTGCCGTGCATGCCTACGCGATAGCATCGGCGCCCAACGAGGCAAACCACTCCGCATATGGTGTAGTATCAACCATCCGCCGGTTGTAGTCGGGGGCGCCGTCGGTCCACCACGGCGGGCCGCGTTCGCCAAGCTTAACTTTTGCTGCATCGACCGCCGCACGCGCCGCTAACAAAGCAGCGTCATCCTTGGCCCGTAGCGCCAAACCGACTGCACGGCGGGACCGCATCAGTGTTTTAACGAGTTGTTGACGTTCATCCTCATCAAGCTGCGGATTAGAACAGCGCCATAGTCGGCCGCGCACGACGAAATAGCGACCGTCGGGCGTGACCGGGTACTGGGTTGCACCAGCGGTCAGGCCTTCTTCGCCTTTGCGTCCTTTTTGCCAAGCTCGCTTTGAGCAGCAGATGATTTACGCGGGTTCGCCTTGCCTTCCTTCGCGGCCTTGGCGTTTGCCTTTTGCGCGGTATCGCTACCCTTGCCCTTCTTTTCGGCCATGACAGTTCCTTAGGGTTGTAGGCCGTTAAATTGATGAATTAAACTGATGTTCCGTTCGCCTTTAAAACCTTGCCGGGCATACAAGCCTTACCGGCAAAGTTTTCGGCGAAGGACGACTGCCAAGTCAAGCTCGCACGCGTGAGGCGGAGCAGACTGGCGATATTTGTCGCGAACAGTTGAGCGATGGCCTTGCGCTCGCGTTCGCGCCAGCAACGGGGTTGGTGATGGAAGCCGAGCCGCTGGCTGACCTGGCGCAGGCGCCGATGCACACGCTGTTCGTGCCGGGGGCGGAGCGGGAAGCATTGGAAGCGGCGCTGGCCGACGTCCGCCTGCGCGACTGGCTGCAGGCTGTCGCGCCCAAAGTGCCACGGCTGGCATCGGTCTGTTCTGGCTCGGTGCTGCTGGGCGCTTTCGGACTGCTCGACGGCCGCCGCGCAACGACGCACTGGCGGGGGCTCGACGCGCTTGGCGAGCGAGCGCCCGCCATCAGTGTTGATCGTTCGACGCTGTTCGTCGAAGATGGCCGGGTCTTGACGTCGGCAGGGGTAACGGCGGGCATTGACGTGGCACTGGCAATGGTCGCGCGCGATCTCGGTCGTGCCGCCGCCATGGCGGTCGCGCGCGAGATGGTGCTGTTCCTTGTCCGCTCAGGCGGTCAGACGCAGTTCTCCGCACCGCTCGCGCTACAGGCGCGCGCATCGGGCAGCGATCTCCACGCGCTGCCTGCGTGGATCGAAGCGGGCATAGCTCAACCATTACCCACCGCCGCGATGGGAGAGGGGATGAGCATGAGCGAACGCACTTTTTACCGCCGCTGCACCGCCGTGTTCGGCATGACCCCGCTCGCGCTGGTGCAGGAGCTGCGGCTGGAACGCGCGCGCAGCCTGCTTGAGGATCCGTCAACCCCGACGAAGACCGTCGCGGCCGACGGCGGACTCGGCGATGCCAGCGCCATGGGCAAGCTGTTCAAGGCACGGTTCGGGGTAACGCCAAGCGACTATCGGGATAGGTTTGCGCGGTAGGTGCACGCGCTGTCATTCTGAAATGCGCGCGCCGAGCGATACCGGGCAGATGAGCTAACGCAACAAATGCCAGCAGCGTTTATCGAGACGTTAACAAGGAAGTAAGCAAGGCTAGCAGAGTGCCCCTTGGCACTCGACCGTAGCGCAACGCTTTGGCGACAGCTGCGATAGTTTTCCACCCATCCAGCGTCGCCGACATTAGCTCGCAAGCGGAGAGCTAAGTCGCAGAGCGTCGCTGTTTGTTTTTGCTCCACCATCCTCAAGCAGCAGGGAGAGATTCATGGTTGGGGGGTGTCAGGCGAGAGAAATGTTTCGCGTATGCGAAGGAGCCGCAAGGCGGCGACACCCCTCAAGTCAGGGCGGGTACCACCCGAACTCTGCATCATGGTTGGTGGCGCTTTTCAGTTGGCAAGTCCACAGGCCTTGGAGGTAACCTTTAAGCGCTGCTCCACCGACGTTGCCCGTCGTTTGCGCGTCGCCGCCGAGCGGATCGCCGAATTGGAGGACCGTCGCGAAACGCGAAATGCCCTGCGGCGTTTGCGCCGCGAGATGCGCGAATGGGATAGGATTGGCGGGCGGCAGATCCGTATCCGCATGCCCAAACCTCCAATCGCACCGCGCACTCGCGAGACGAAAGTAAAGATCACGCCTGCGACTAGCAAAGCCGTCGCGCTGCCGAAATATTGCGGACCAATTATCGACCGGCGGGGTTGCCGGGGTATCTTCCTTGATCTTGAATATGACGGCGCTCAACGTGAGCGATGGGGCGTAGCGCGCCGCCGGATCGCCTACCAGTTCCGTCTTGATCATGCCCAATTGCTGATGGGAACGCCTGTTTTTCGTTCGAACATGGGCGAAGACGAGCACGAAATCCTAGCCTGTGCAGATATGCTTGAGACCGTTAATCGAGCTGCACGCAAAAATGCGAAGGTCGGGATCAATGCCGTCCTGCGTTGTCCGTGCGAGCTAGATCTTGCTGGCCGCGTGGCGTTTCTGGAACGCGTTTCTCGGCATTTTGATGATCTCGGCATCGCTTACTGCATGACGCTGCACCGCCCCGATCCCGAAGGAGACCAGCGTAATCATCATCTGCATATATGGTTTACGCTTCGCTCCCTTGAGCACGTTGGAACCCGCGACTGGCTGGTCGGCGAGCAATTGCGCACCGATCTCGATGGCTCACCGGCGATGTATACGCTACGCCGTGAGTGCGCGGATATTGCCACTGAAACCTGCCACGCCTTCGGCCATCATGTGCGCTATACGCATCGCTCGCATGCCGCGCGCGGACTACCTCATCGCCCGCAGGAAAAGCTGGGCAAGGCTCGTGCTGCAAGGGTGCGAAAGGGCGAATATGTCGCGGCGAACGAGGCTAATCGGGCATTGATTGCCGAAAACGAAGCACTGGCAGACGAGATTGCTGCACGTAAGAAGCGCGCGTTGCAGCCCATAATTACTGCGGCTTTTGGTTCGACGGCGATGCCAGCCATCGCACTACCCAAGCATAATGCAGCCGCCGCCCAGGCAACGCCGATCAACATTGTGTTGCCTCAACGCGTAGCGGCAACGCCGATAGCAGCACAGCCGCCGGCTAATACCTTTAATCTTGTTCGGCGGGTTATGATACCGTTCGCATCGCCAATCCCCGTGTATTCAACCGCCGACGATGTTGCAGAATCTAGAGCAGCGCGCTTGCCGACCTTGCCCGTTCACGCATTTGGCGATACCGGGATCCGAGCGGTGACGCCCAAATCAAGCGATGCTTATGTACTCGCAGCCTCTCGCATTAATGCGGTCGTCGCACCGGTTTTCATACCGCCAATACGGGCCGGAAGGGGCAGCCAACTAAATGGTGCAACGCAAGTTGCCTTACTTAAAGGCGTGCAGCGTTGGTTGAAGACCAATGTTCTGCAATCGCCACAGCCAGCGATCAGCGGCAGTCAATATTTGACGCCCATCACCTTTGGGCGCGCCTCGGCCGACGCTGGCCGACGCACGTTTGTCTCCACTCAGATTGATGTGCAAGCAGCATCCGACGCACAGCTACTTGCCCTTGGGACAATCGCGTTTCCCGAAAGGTCCGGCGCCAACGCTCTCATCAGTTGGAACAGGCATAACAGGCTAGTACACCAAAGAATGGCAGTGCCGGTGCGGGTTGTCTGGCCTGAACGTGTATCTTCCAACCTACATGGAACTGAACTCGAAGCCAGCAAACTGATCGCAGAGATCAAGAATCTGGTGGCACCCAAGGATACTCAGACACTAGCCAAAGCCCAGTCCGAGGCTCAAGACAAGCGCGAGCGCTCAGAACATCTGCTACGGAAAATGGTCAGGTTTGGCATTGGGAGCGCAAGTACAGAGCAGCAGGCATCTGTGCCTGTAACTACGCAGGAATGGGCCCCGCCGTCGTCGATACATCCCGCAGATAGGACGATAGTAGCGCCGAGTTCGTTGCCATTGATCACTGGAGACGGTCCGCGCGAGCAAGTTTCTGTTGCCCAAGCCATTGCCGAAACCGGCTATTTGATAACAGAAAGTCGTTCGGCCGCACGACCCGATAATCGAATGCGCCATTCCCCCGTCGCTCGGACAAATGCATCATCTACAAAAGGTTCATTCGAGCCAGCGTCTGTTCCCCCAAAGGCTAGCGACGCGACGGAAACCGCATCTGCTGATGCTAGTAATTCGGAATCTCGCAGCAAGGCGTTAGACGAAGCGCTAGACCCGATCGCTGCTACCGTGCCCGCAGTGATGAGACCGAGAGTTCTGCCGCAAGACCTGTCAGGTAACCCGCTCGGCCTAGCTCTGTACCGTCACCTATCGTCTTCAAATCCTCCAACGCGGGAGGAATTGTCCGAGGCTATGAGCAAGTATCTGGCGTTGCTCAAGCTCGATCCGTGGACGATGAATGCTCACATCACTACGCTGTTTGACAGAATGCCAACCGTCAGTGCAGTGCACGAATGGAGGGAGCTGCGCGAGCAACCGACGGGCGCGGATAGAGACGCCAAACTAGCAGGCTTCACCAGTAAGATTTTGGCCAATCCTGGCGAGATGGATCAAATCCGCAGTCACGCACCGCTGTTCGAAATCATGCTTTTGCACGATCATTTGCGCTTGGCCGCAGAGCAGGAGCAGGCCCCCAGCCGTGCAGCCGGGAAGATCACGCATGATAGTAGGCGCACTGAAAACACAGCGGCCGATACAACGTTGGCGCTTTCGCCCACCTCCCCGGTCGAAAAGCTCCCTGACGCACAATTGCAGCCTTCAAATCTGCATTCCGGCGCGAATATCGGGCCCGGAAGCCAAAGGGGAAGCGTTGTGCCATCGACCTCGGCGTCGGCTAGAAAGCGGCCTGACCGGGCACCGATGCCTGGTCAGGCGCAGACGCTCGGTCGGATCGAGTTCGGTGCAACGCAGGCCGCGATGAAGGCTGGCGATGGCAATGATCTGGCCTTGGCGCACAAGCTTGTGAACGAGGGCAAAGCCGTTGCCGTGTACCATGGCGGACGGCTCAAAGTCGTTCGCATGCACACCAGTACCGCTGCTTACCTGACCGTCGCGGCGGGCGATGTTGCTGCGGCACGAGCTATAGCCGAAGCATCGGGGCCGGTAGTCCAGATGGTCGAGAGCATGCTCAAGACCGGTCGACTATTCTTCGATAAGGCCGGTAAGATCGCAGGTGACCCGAGCGTGAATGCTGCCTTCATCGCCTTTTCGCAGCAAATCTTCGAAGAAGATGCGTTTCGGTCAAGGCTGATCGCAGCGCTTGATGCACGCCGGAAAGCGGCCGCTGAGGAGCGCGAAAGAGAAGAGCGCTACAGGTCGCACAGCGCCCGATCGACAGGCTCGACAGTTGAGCAGGCGCAGTCGTCTGCTTCCTCACTGCGGCCTGACAAGTTGGGTTTGAAGGATGGTCGTCCAAACAAATCGACCGATCGCCGGAACCAGATTGAACGCAATCGCTCCATAGATCGCGGACTGTCGCGATCTGGTGACTAAACTAGATAATTGCAGCGCAAGCTGCCCGGGTAGATCGAGAAAGGACTGCCTGATGGCAGGTGGAATGAGGTGAAACGAAGAGTGGAAAAAGGATTCTACTCGGCTTTTGCCTCGCCAACCTAAACGAAGGAAAGTCCCATGAACAATGACAACATTTCGCCCGCTGGCAGCGGGCCGCTGAGCGACGCCGATGCGGATCGCTTGGCAAGGCAGGTGCATCAGCATCCCGATTATCGCGTCCTCCGCCGCATTGCCGATCCGCATTCTGCGGGCACGACAGTTGTGCCGCCGGGGGGCAGGCGAATTGCTGTTGTGGACAGCGAGACCAGCGGGCTGAACCCCGCGGCCCACGAAATCATCGAGCTGGCGATCATGATCGTCGTGGTCGATGCGTACGGGCGTGTCGTCGGCCATGAAGCGCCGGTATCCTGGCTGCAGCAACCGGAGTTCTCACTCGATCCCGAAATTACACGGATCACCGGCATTACCAACGCGATGCTCGAAGGCCAGCGCATCGACCGCGACGCGGCGCTAGCGATGCTTTCGGGCGTCGAGTGCATTTTGGCACATAACGCAGTTTTCGACCGCGAATTTGCGGAAAAGCTGCTGCCTGAGCTCAGGAACAGCGTCTGGGCGTGCACCTGCCGTGACATCGATTGGGCTCAGCGTGGCTATGAAGGTCGCGCGCTCGGCTGGTTGCTCAACCAAGCCGGCATGTTCAGCGATACGCACCGTGCCGCCGCGGATGTCTGGGCACTGTTCACGCTCCTCACCCTGCCGGACTTCGACGGGGCGACGCCGCTGCAGATGCTCCTTGCCTATGTCGACCAGTCAATGGTGCGGATCGAGGCAACAGGGTCCGACTTCGACGACCGGAAATGGCTCAAGCAGTGGGGATACAGCTGGAATAAGTCTGCCAAAGTTTGGCACAAGACCATTCCGGTCGATGCCATCGATGCTGAGCGAGAAAATCTTCTGACCATCCGCGTGCGCAATCCCGCGATCATCGCGCAGGCCGCCAGCGACCGCCACCGCAGCTGAACGCGGCATTGCCGCTGCCAGTACCAACCCGCATTTTACCCACCCCACGAAGGCCCGCCATCGGCGGGCCCTTTTGCATTCATCTTACGGAGAATACCCATGACCACGAACCCGAAAACCATCACCTTCCGCCCGTTCAGCTGCCGCCCGGTCATAGCCGCAAGCAAGCACCGCGCGACGCATCGCACGGCCTATGCTTCCTACTGCTACATCCGCCGCGAGCCTGATGTGGACGCCTACGGCCCAATGCCGAGTGAATGGGCGGAGCGCGGCGACCTCGTAGCAACGGGGCGCACACATCCCGCGCAGACGCCAGCCTGGGCGCGGTCGGGCCCGCGCATCTGGAAGGAGGCCGACACCTCGATCACACCGCACACGGCGGGCGAGGCGGCCGCGTTCCACATCGTCCTCAGCCTGCCGACCAGCGAGGACGCGAGCGGCTGGCAGTATCTCGTCGAAACCTTCTGCAGCGAGCGGCTGGCGGCTCTCGGCATGGCCGTCGATTGGGCCATTCACTTCAAACCAGACGAGATCGCTCCGCATGCGCATCTTCTTGTCACCGCACGCTATTGGCGCCGGGATCGCACGCCCGGCCGCGCACACCCTCGCTGGCTGGCGGGCGAAAACGCGGTGCGCACCGCAGAGCTCGCCTGGATTGAACTCGCCGGGCTTAAGGAGCAATCGATGTTTGCGGTGAAGGCATGAACCCACACTCGAGCCATCGTATCTGTTTGGTTTTGCGCGCGTCTGCTAAGCCTTGGTTGCCAGTGTTCGCCAATTCCGCCAGGCTAGCGAGGCCAGCAAAATCTTCTGAGACCAAGATTGGCGGTTTTCTGGGCTTTCTAAGGTCTAAGCCTATTACTAATGGCGTAGCCCGTCCTATCCGCCGGATGGGGCTCCTGCTGTGGGCCTAGATTCTGCCGCATGGTCAGTTTGCTCGGTTGGACGATCCAGCCTGCGCTCGACGACGAGCTCCAGTCAGATGATGCCTGACATCGCATCACCGACCTTCGGTCATTCGCCCGCCCAGACCCGGTCGGTCAGACTGGTGTCAAAGCCAAGGTCATGATCGCCATCGTCATACGACACCGTCAACACGGTCATGGTCAGACGCCGATACTGAGTATCGCCGACCGCATAGACGGAACCAACGGCGGAGATGACGCCGCGAACTTCATGCAGGGGCGATGGTTCATCACTATGGGCAATTAGCAGCGTCATATCGAACGTATCGAATGCGATGGTGCCGTCGTCCTTGGTCGGCCCACTAAGAGCCTCAAGGACCGCATTCCCCCAATGCACAGTGGCTACGATGACCGGCTCAATGCGCGCGGGCGCCAAGGCGATCGCCCAGCCATGCAGCGTCGGAATCACATTATCGCCCGGAGCCATTGCTAAAGGTTCGGAACGGCAGCGCGCGTCAAAGCGTCGAGCAATGCTCCATGCCAAGCACAACGCAGTAGCGCCAGCTTGGAAGTTCCGGCATCACGGATGCCCCTTCCACAGTGAACTCGTAGCGATCGACCGACGCATTGATGGGCCAAGCGCCAGGAAAATAGTTGCGGCCGTCGAGCCCCGGCTCGATCAGCATCATGATCATGCCGGTAACCTTGGGCCAGGCAATCAGCATCCCTTCGCCCGCGACTTCCGCGAAATGGCCCTCCGCCAGTATCCGCGGCAGCGAGCTGATTCAGTCATCGCCCAGCACTGCCAAGGTCGCATCAGCCAGCGCAAAGGTGGCGGGTTGGCCAACAATATTCGTCTTGTTGCTCGCTCGCCTTCACATGGAATCTCATGCAGATTAAAAGGATCGAGCCGCCAATCCGTACAAAAATTTTTGGTCCACCATCCTCGCTGATGGTCGTCGTGGCCATCGTGCGGGCATGACACATCAGGCCCCACCAAAAACCGAGCCGAGCGAAGATTGGCACAAATATGCGCTTGGCGCGATCATGGTCCATCACGGCTTGTCACAGCAAGACGCACGCGCCCTTGATGCTGCACTGAACACGCCCATGGGCGAATTTTATGCAGCGTTGATTGAGGCCGATGTTGGAACCAACGCCAATACTCTCGGCGAACTGCTCAGCATGTTCATCGACTTTCGGCCAGCCGCATTGTCAGCGCGAGGGGCCGCGCTTGAGCTGGAGCGGCGGCGGCGCGCTTATCTTGCAGACCGTGAAGCATGGTTCGCACATGAAGCAGCGACAGGTGACCGGCGTTGGCGGCAGAAGCTGATGACGAAGGGTCAGCGCTACCTCATCGCCGACACCTGCCGACGCCTGCGCTGCGAGCCACCGGAATTCGCCAATCGCGGCCAAGCCGCTGACTGGCTCGAGGCAAACGGCGCGCACCTCGATCTACTTCCTGATAACGGAAGAGGAGCATAGAAATGAAGTTGCAAAACCATGACGGCAGCTGGGTGACGACAAGCGATATTGGCGAGGCCGTGACGATCCAGCACGGCTTCATCACGGTTTTCGAGCAGCTCGTGGTCGAGCTGAAAGGCCCCTTGATTTCGGCTGCTCTTTACAAGGACGCCGCGATCATGGCGATTGAGTATTACAATCGTAACGCGGCCGAAATAGCCCGCGCCCAGGAGCAAGCGGAAATCGATCTGCTCCGCGATACGCTTTCTGAGTTCCTGAATTCGCTTCCCAAGAGCTAATGACCTCATCAAATAAGCCCTTCAATGGGGAAGTCAGTGCCCGCCTGCCTGGGTCCGTTAGCAGGTTTGTTGAGCAGCGCTCCCTTGAAACGCTTGCCCGTGTCGGCGGCAGCCTTAAATGGCAGTGAGGGTCTTCCGCGTCTGCCGCGTTGCCAACGATACCCGCTGCGCTCCAAATGAAACCGTTGCCAAGGCACGAAGATGGGGTCCGAGGTGAACGGCGAGTGCGCACATGCCATGTGCGCCATGGCTCTTGCGACGAGCAGCTGCAATTCAGGATACTTGCGGGTTTTCCGGCGATCACTCTTTGATAAACTGATGTACATCAGCCGCATTAATGCCCAGCGATGACGCGCGGTAATTGACCCTTTGGAAATGCGCTTGACCGAAGTCGCTTCGGTGAGTGCGTGGCATAGCTTCGCGTCCCGTTCAGGATCAAGCCAATGCCGGGGGTCGAAACGCCCGCCGCCGCCGAACTGCCAAGTGCTGCGAGTGTATCCACGCCGCACGGGATCGAGCTTGCGGCGGGTTTCCTCATATCCTTCCAGAGGCCACCCCTCAACTGTGGCCATGTCCTGAATGATCGCTCTGGCAAGACCAGTAACCTTATCGATTCGATCATTGCATTGCACTCTTGCATAGAGAGGTCGCCGCCCATCAATGATGGTCGCGCAGACGGTCATCGTTTCAGCCAAGCCAATCTGCAGCATCTGCATAAGATCGAGGCCGTAATAGTGGATGAGCTTGCGCGGCGTGCGCTCCCCACCACGACCGCGCGGGGTTAGGATACGTACTACCTCGCGCACCATAGCAACCCGATCCCAGCGGCCGAGCTGGACAATGCTAAACAACGCTGGCACACTGAGCGGCAGCGTTTCGATGTAGTCAGAATAGTCCTCGACAAACAGCGGTCGACCAGATTCGATCTCCTCCGCTGCCTTGACCAAATCCTTGTAGTCAAGAGCAGCGCCAAGCCGAAGCTTGTGCGCGATGGAAAGCGCCCGCTCATGCGTGGCCAGCGCCGTGCCGGCCAAAAGCAGTGGATCTCCAGCAAGGGCGATTGTTGCAGCCTTCGCGTAATTTTCGGCTTTTCTGATTGTTCGCGCGGCGGCGCAGAACCGGAATTCTTTGGCCACCATGAGCTGAACCGTGACCGGATCGGTATTATGGAGTTGGCGAAGACCACGGAAATAACTGCTTATCGAATATCCGCAGAGCGATAGCATCGCGGCATCGTGGCCCGCCGCCAAACCAGTGTGAGCTCGCAATTCGGATTCGAGGTCCGCCCAGTAACGGGCAGGGTGAAGCAATTCTCCTCGGCGCAGCGCGTCAAGTATTAAGACCGGCGCGTTGCGAAAAGTACCAAGCCGGGTTCCAGCAGGAAATTGCCGTTCCAACGCCAGCTGCCTACGCGCCCGCCGAACCCAGTCTTCAAAATCCTTCGTTGGCGAGAACGGACGACCAGCCAATGCAGCGGCAAACGGCTCGGCAAACAAGTCGATATCGCGACGACCGTAGAGGGCAAGGTAGGCTAGGCGCAGTATGATCGCGCGCCATGCGAAAAAATACTCAGAGATGTTCATGATCAAATCCTTCAGGCAATCACTCCCGTTATAGTCGCGAGCCCGGTAAGCGACAAATTGATGCCTGAGTGACTGAATGCTCGACCATCCGGGACGCTGCCGAGCAGTAAGCCGAGATATTCGAGAGCTTTATTTTTGCTCCACCATCCTCATCATCAGCTGGTCGGTGGACGCTCGACCAATGATCGAGCCTCAAACTTTGCAAACTTCCGAACGACCCGCCGAAAAAGCTGATCATGAGCTGTTGGCTCACGCGTGCTTGGATAAGCGTTTGGGGCGCAGCCGTCCCCCAACAGGGCAACGTACCTATTTTCGACAGTCAAATATTGTCCGTGCGCTTCGCGCTGCTGTCGCCGCAGGATTCGAGCCGCGCGGCTACGCGTTGAGGCCGAATGGGGACATTGTCATCCTATTCGCCAACGAGAACAACGAATTCAATCAACTGGCTAACATCTGGGATATGGAGCTCACGTTATGAACCGCCATCGCTCGCACTCTACTCGCTTTTTGCCCCGATATGTATCGAGCTTTCGCGATCGGCACGGAAAAGAGCGATTGAGGTTTCGTCGCAAAGGCTACCCGTCTTGTTATTTCTCTGCCGCGCTCGGTACGGAAGCTTTCCGCGAAGAGTATTGTCGCTTCAACAGTCCCGAAGCAGCCAGCCGAAACATTGAGACCGCGCGTGTCGCGCGCGTCGTTCCCGGGAGCATCGCCGACCTCCTTAATCGCTACATGAAGGTTCCGGAGAGATTGGGCCCAACCGAAACTACCCGGTTGAAGGTGCGTCGTATCTTAGAGCGGTTTGCGGACGGTCGGGAAGATCGACCGGTTAAAGGACTTCGCTTTGACCATGTCGATGCCATAATTGCGAAGGCACGCGTCAAAACCGAAGATGCCAACGGCCGCTCAATTGGCGGGGTGGAAGCCGCTCGCAAACTTCGGAAGGAGCTACGGCGGCTATTTGATTTTGCTCGTAAGCTGGGCTGGATTACGACCAATCCCGTTGACGACTCACAGCCCGTCAAGGTCGCCCCGAGCGAGCGATCCACTGGGTTCTACAGCTGGACTGAAGACGACATTGGCGCGTACCGGGCCCACTGGCCGCTGGGCACCAAGCAGCGGCTCGCCATGGAGCTCATGCTTTGGACCGATCAGCGAAAGGTGGACGCAATCCACCTCGGGCCCCAGCACGTGCGTAATGGCAGCTTCCACCTTCGCCAAAGCAAGACTGCCAAAATGCTCGTCATTCCGATAGCGCCGCCCTTGCAAATAGCGATCGATGCAATGCCGCCGAGCGATTCATTGTGCTTCATCGTGACGGAGTGGGGCAAGCCGTTCAGCGTCAAGGGCTTCGGCAACTGGATGCGCGATATGTGCGACCGCGCTGGCTTGCCGAACTGCACCGCGCATGGCCTGCGCAAGGCTACCATGCGCCGAATGGCAGAACTTGAAACGCCTAACGCGAGCATGAAGGCATTAAGCGGCCACAGCAAGGATGACGAGGTCGCACGCTACACGGCCGCAGCTAGCCAAGCGCGCCTCGCCAAGCAGGCAATAGACAAGCTGGTTGAATGGGAGATGTCTAACCTTCGCCAGGGGTTAGACACCAAAACAGCTTAATCACTTGATTTTTCGCCGCTTTAGCCAAGAGGTGGAGGCCCGAGCCGGAATCGAACCGGCGTGCAAGGATTTGCAGTCCTCTGCGTCACCACTCCGCCATCGGGCCTCGAAATAGGTGACATCCATCACCTGTGGTGTTTGAAGGCGCGTCCCTAGCCGCAGCGTCGGTACTTTGCAATCGCAGAATGGACACCATCCGGCAACATTTACGGCACCAGATCAGAAACCTGCAGGGCGCATGCAACTTTGTTGGAAAGCCGCTTGGCCTTTGGCTTCACCATCATTAAAAGACAACAA
>JBOFLS010000194.1:0-5082 GCA_051657985.1 Sphingorhabdus sp.
GCCATTTCCAGCCATTTGTTTCACGCCGCGTCACTGCAATCGTCGAAATGCACTGCGGGGCGAATACGAACCAGGCCAAAAAGGCGAGCGCGGTTGCCAAAGACCAATTGGCTGCAAGCTTTGGTCCCAGATTGCTGACGGCCTGTTCTTCGTCGGCTGCATCGATCGCATAGGCGGTACCGAGTGCGGACACAGCGACTTCGCGCGCCGCCATTGCGGGAATGATTGCGATTGCGATATCATGATTGAAACCGATCGGGGCGACAATGGGTTCGAGCCCGGAGGCGATCCGCCCGGCGACCGAATATTCGACCTGACTTTCATTGGAACCCACCGGCACCTTGGGGAAGCTAAGCAAGGCCCAAAGGATGATCGTCGCGACGAAGATGATCGTGCCGGCTCGTTTCAGAAACACCCAAGCCCGCTGCCATAGCCCAAGCGCGATGTCGCGTATCCGGGGCAACTGATAACGCGGCATTTCGATCAGGAAACTGCCGCCGCGACTGTTGGTTACAAAGCGTTGGATGATAGCCGCAGCCAGCATCGCGCCGACGATCCCGGCGATATAGAGTGCGAACAACACCAGTCCTTGCAGGCCCACGCCCGGCCCAACGCTTTGTGCCGGGATGAACGCGCCGATGATCAGCGTGTAGACGGGCAGCCGGGCCGAGCATGTCATCAGGGGCGCAATCAGGATCGTTGCCAGCCGTTCCTTCTGATCCATGATCGTCCGCGTCGCCATGATGCCGGGGATGGCGCAGGCGAAGGACGACAGTAGCGGAATGAAGCTATGCCCCGAAAGCCCCACCGCCGCCATCAGCCGATCCATGACGAACGCCGCACGGGTCATATAGCCCGTTGCCTCAAGCAGCAGGATAAACAGAAACAGGATCAGGATTTGCGGCAAAAAGACGACCACAGCGCCTACGCCTGCAATGACACCATCGGTCAGGAAAGATCGGAACAGATTTTCAGGCAATATACCGTTGATGCCATCGGTGAGCAGTGCAAACCCGCCTTCGATCCAGCCGATCGGTGCTTCCGACCAAGCGTAGACCGCCTGAAACATGACAAAGAGCAGCGCGAGCAACACGACTATCCCGCCCACAGGATGAAGCAATACCCGGTCCAGCCGTCTGGTCCATTGCCGGGTCTGGGTTTCGCCGACCACCGCCTTGCGGGCGATGGCATGCGCACGCTGGGTTATCGCCTTACGATCGGAAGCGGGAGGGGTCACCGGCTTGCCGGGTCGCAACAAGATAGTGCCAAGCTCGCCGATAAGCGCGTCCAATCCGCGTTTCCTGACGGCAACCGTTTCCACCACCGGCACGCCCAGCTCGGCTGCAAGCCGTGCGGCATCCAGTTCCAGCCCGTCCCGTTTGGCCAAATCGACCATATTGAGCGCGATCACGACAGGCAGCCCCTGCCCGATCAGCTCGATTGCAAAGCGCAGATGATTGTCGAGATTCCCCGCATCGAGGACGATGACCAGCGCGTCAGGCTGTCTTTGCCCTTCCAGGCGGCCGAGGACGACATCGCGCGTCACGGCCTCATCCAGGCTATCGGGAATGAGGCTGTACGCCCCCGGCAGATCGAGCAGTTCGACCGGACGACCATCGGCCAACGCGACGCGCCCCGATTTACGCTCGACGGTTACTCCTGGATAATTGGCGATTTTCTGCCGCGCCCCGGTCAGCGCGTTGAACAGCGCCGATTTGCCGGCATTGGGATTGCCGACCAGGGCAACCAAGGGCATTGCCTCTGTCATCCTGCAACCTCGCATTCGATAACAAGCGCCACCTTGCGGCGTAACGCAACGGTCATCCGCCCGACGCGTACCGCAATCGGATCGCGCCAGAACAATATGCCCTTGTGCAAAGGCTCAACGCTAACCCCGGTATCGAGTCCGAGTGAGCGCAACCGGTGCCCCTCGCTTTCAGGGATGGCCGTCCAGTCGATCATGGTAACACGCGCACACGTGCCAATGGGAAGCGAATCCAGGTTCACTCAACCTATTTGCAAATAATTCGCAATATTGGCAAGGACAATATCTAACGCGACGGATAACGCAAACGCCCGATCAGGCGTGACAGGCTGGGCAGGTTTTCACGACGTGCCTTGGCCCCCGCCTTTGCCTTTTCGAACTGCATCACATTTTCGATTCGCCGATCGAGAAAGGCTCGGGTTTCGGTAAAATCCTCGCTATCGTCGTTGACGAACACGACCAGCGTAGACAGATACACCGCCGACAGCGTCGCGCGCTTGGTATAATGGTTGAAATCGGTCGCCGTATCGCCTGCCAGCCGCCACATCCGGTCGGCGCTACGCCAGCCGATCCGTGCGGAGGCGGCAAGATTTTGCGGCATCGCCATGATCGCCTGCGCACGGCGCAGCCCTTCGCGGTCGGGGGCCATGATCTCCAACCGCGTCGCAACCAGCGCGGTGATCCGCTGTCGGATTTTCATCGCGTCCAGTTTTTCCGGCGGCAGGCGACGGGCCATTTCGGCATCGATCAAACCGATCCAGGCCTCGATCAGCGTCATCGCCCCGCCTTTCAGTGCCAGGCGGGCAATATCCGGTTCAACGCCAATCTCATGCGCCGCTGCCTCGACGGCTTGGTCGGTCCAGCCATCAAAGGCTGCGTGCGAAGCCAGGCGGGGAGCAAGCGCTTCGCGAATTTCATCGAGCGTCGGATCGGCGGGGAGCGGTTGGGAAGCCATAAATATAAAAATACTCCGTTCGTCCTGTGTAGCTGCGAGGTCTTAGGCCGAGTAGCGTATCGAAGGACAGCAGTGCTTCGATACGGCACTTCGCCAGCCTTGCTGGCTCAGCACCTACTCAGCACGAACGGATATCATCTAAGTGTCTTTAGGGCGTTCGGCAAGGCGCACGATGACGAGGGCAAAGGCAATCAGCGCGGCACCGATCCAGTCGACTAGACCCAGTACCTCGCCGAATCGAAACCAACCGATGGCGGCCGACACGATCGGCTGGGTAAGAAGCGCCAGCCCGAACAGTAACGGACTGACCTTGCCGAGCACGTAGACCATCAGCCCCTGGCCGATAAGCTGGCTGACCAGCGCCAGCAGTATCACCGGCGTCCAGTCGGTCGGCATGATCCGTTCGCCCAAGGCCGCCGCGATCAGAAGCAGGGGCGGGGCGGTAGCCAGCGTCGACCAGGCAAGCAGCGTCCAACTGCTCAATGCAGCGCGCGAACGGGTGATAATGATGAGATAGCCGGTATAAAATACCCCAGCAGCAAGAGATAGCAGATCACCAATAAGCGTTTCTTGCGACAACTCCGCCGAACGACCGAGCAGCAACCCCGTACCGGCCAGTGCCAGCCCGAAAGCGAGGCCTTCCCGCCGCCCCGGCCAGCTGCGTGCAACGATGAACCCCCAAATAGGAAAGAACAGGCTGGCGGCATTGGCGAACAGCGTCGCGTTCGCTAGTTTGGTCTTGAGGATGCCGATATGCCAGGCAGCCAGGTCCGCTGCAAAAAAGGCCCCGGATAGCGCCATTGTCCAGTAGAGCGCCGCTTTGGGCAGCATCAACGGTTGCCGTGCCTGCCGGGCAATCAGAAACAAGAAAGGAATAGCCAGCGCCATCCGCCAAAAGGCTGAGGCGCTAGGCCCGACATCGGCGGTACGGACGAGCAATGGCCCAAAGGCCAGCGCCAGATTGCCACCAAGCAGGGCGAGCAGTGTAAACACCGAAGGCTGAGGATAGATTTGCTTCGCCTTCATAAACCCCCGTTGCAATCCGCAACTCTTATCCGCATGTTGCCCTTCAAAGCAAACTCCATAGGGAAAGCCACAGATCATGACCACCAGCCTTTTCTCTCCCATCCGATTAGGCGCGATCGACGCCCCCAACCGCGTCTTGATGGCTCCGCTAACCCGCGGGCGGAGCGAGGGCGTGCATGTGCCCATCAGCAATCTGAAAGCCGAATATTATAGCCAGCGCGCCGGTGCCGGGCTGATCATTGCCGAGGCAACGGGGATCAGTCAGGAAGGTTTGGGCTGGCCCGCCGCCCCCTGCATCTGGTCCACCGAACAGGTCGACGCGTGGCAGCCTGTGACCGAGGCGGTGCACAAGGCCGATGGTCGCATCATCCTGCAACTGTGGCATATGGGGCGGCTGGTGCATCCTGATTTCCTGGGCGGCGGGCAACCGGTTTCAGCCTCCGTCACGACCGCTCCTGGCATGGCGCATACCTATGAAGGCAAAAAGCCTTATGCCGCGGCGCGTACGCTTCGCCTTGACGAAATACCGCGCCTGATTGGCGATTATGTGCATGCTGCGCGCAATGCAATGGCGGCTGGCTTTGACGGTGTCCAGATTCACGCTGCCAACGGCTATCTGATCGACCAGTTTTTACGCGACAACTCCAATTTCCGCGATGACGATTATGGCGGTACGATCGACAACCGCATCCGTCTGCTCTGCGAAGTGACGGCAGCGGTCGCGAGCGAGGTGGGCGCGGCACGTACCGCCGTTCGCCTGTCGCCCAATGGCGAAACCCAGGGCTGCGACGATAGCAATCCGGTGGCGCTGTTCACGGCCGCCGCCGCCGCACTGCAGGAACTCGACATCGCGTTCCTCGAACTGCGTGAGCAGAAGGATTTCGGCAATTTCGGCACCACCGATATACCGCCTGTGTCGCCCGATATCCGGAAGGTCTTCACCAACCCTCTGGTGCTTAATCAGGAATATGGGCTGGAAAGCGCCAAGGCCGATATCGCCAGCGGGCTTGCCGATGCGATCAGTTTCGGACGGCCTTTCATCTCCAATCCGGACCTGGTCGAGCGGCTGCGCAGCGGTGCGGAACTCACGCCGGATAATTACAAGACCTGGTATTCGCCAGGGCCTGAGGGCTATACCGACTATCCGGTGCTGGAGCCTGCCTGAGCCATGCCGGGCAGCGCTGCCTTTGTAATCGCCGCGCTGCCCGTGATCGTCTTTGCCATAATGGCATTGGCCGAATGGCGATGGCCAAGGCGAGCACTGATATCGGGTCGGCGGCGGCGCTGGACCACCAACGGATCGATGCTCGCGGCCGGTCGGGCGACCGTGTGGATA
>JBOFLS010000195.1:0-5974 GCA_051657985.1 Sphingorhabdus sp.
GAAGGTGACGGAGATCTGATGTACGGTATCGCCGGCGGTTTCGACTTCCAGGCGGGTCAGGCAATTATTGGTATCGAGGGCGAATTTGCCGACTCCGATGTCAATGGCCGTGCGACCGACCTGATCAGCACAGGTGACAGCTTCAGCCTGAATACCGATCGCGATTTGTATGTCGGTGCGCGCGTCGGTTTTACTGTAACGCCTTCTACCCTGCTTTATGCCAAGGGCGGCTATACCAACGCCAAGTTCGAAGGCCGTTTCGATGATGGTATTGGCACCATCTACAACCGCGGCGTTACTGCCGACGGTTACAGACTGGGTGCGGGTATTGAACAGAAGTTCAACCTGTTGGGCCCCAGCGGTTTCATCAAGGCCGAGTACCGTTATTCCAACTATAAGAATCTCGACATCGGTCAGGACGATTTCGACCTGGACGTAGATGTCGACCGGCATCAGGCCGTTGTCGGATTAGGCGTGCGTTTCTAAAGATCACGCTAACATAATAGGGTCGCACTGTGCCGCCGGGTCTGGTCTCCCGGCGGCCTTTTTTATATGTGGAACCCTGTGGGTGTCTCGCAGGTTAGGCCTATCCCATGATAAGCTAAATAAGGACGAAAGCGATGAACCAACAAGATAATGGGCGCCCGATAGCGGGTACACCAATTACCGATGCCGCCAGTGCCACCGCGCCCGAAAGCCCCGGCGGCAGCGGCAGCGATTATGCCAGCAATGCCGATCTGCGCACCGAGGATGACGATGAGGAAGCTCGCGGCAATGAGGTCGGTCGTGCCAGCAACCAGCAGGGCCAGCTTCCTGGGCAGGGCCCCGACAGCCTTTCGGTCGATAACGATCCCTCGCGCGTGGGCGGCGCGCCGATCGGTGTCGACAGCATGGACGACGACAGAGATGGCGGCATGGAAAACGACGGTACGATGAGCAGTGCCATGGGCGGTGCGGGCAGCATGACGGGCTCTGGTATGTCGGACGAAGACATGGACGACGAGGATATGGACGATGAGGACATGTCCGAAGACGATATGGAAGACGAGGACGACGTCCTTGGCAAAACCGATTTCCCCAAGACCGACGAGATCGAAAGCGATCTCGAGGATGAGGAAGACGACGAGGCCGAAGAAGCCGAATATGGGGCAGGAACTGCAGAGCGGAACCCACAATATACGCCGAGCGAATAACTCCGCGATCGGCTAAAGTAAAAGGGCGCTGTCCAAATCCGGATAGCGCCCTTTTTCATGCTCTCAAAAATATCAGGATTTCTTCGTCTTCCCACCCTTTTTACCCAGTTCGGATTGCGCGGCGGATGAGGTGCGCGGATTGCTCTTGCCTTCTTTGGTAGCCTTTGCGTTAGCCTTTTGCGCAGTCGCGCTTCCCTTACCCTTCTTTCCGGTCATCAGCTTTGTCCGCGCCCGGTCTTGGCCTGCAGTTCGTCGATTCGTTTAGAGGCATCGGCCTTCGAAAGACTGTCATCGAATGCCTCACCCGCCTCTTCGGAAAGCGTTTTCAGATAGCTTGCCTGCGCGCCGGTCATCGGCTCATCACCCGTGGTCCAGTCATCGGGGTCTTTTTCCGCATTGGAAAAGGGGTGGGTTTTGGGGTTGGCGTCGTCGGCAGCGCCGGCTTCGCCTTCGGGATCGGGATGTGTTTCGCTCATGTCTTTATGAACGCGTAGGCCAGTGGTTGGTTCCGGTGGCAACACCCTGCCTGCCATTTGCAAAATCGCAATATCTGACGGCTATTGCAGCGGTAACGGGAGCAAAGATCATGAGCATGGAACATTGGAGCAAGGGCCAGGCAACGTCGACCGAAACCGGCATAGCCGACGCGCAGGATATTGCCGCTGCCCTGCTGCTCCGCCGGATCGAGGCGATGCTGCGCGAAGGCCAGCCGCGCCAGGCGATCGCCCATATCTGCGACATGACCGGGGTGGATCGGGCCCAGGCGGAGGCGTTCGTAGCCGATCTGAAAACGCGGTTGTTTGCCGGACAGGGGTGAAAAATCGATCTCTTTCGATGCCAGGATCGCGTATAGGATCCTGGCGAATGCGCCATTACGATAGCGTAAAAACGTAAAAGAGGCAGGAGAGGGGGAGGGGGGAGGCAGGCGGCACAGATGCCGTTCTCTTTCTTGCCTCGTCTCCTGCTTCCCGGCCAAGATGATCCAATCCTTGCCGATAGCGCAGCCAGCGCAAAAGGCGGGCAGGGGCACCCCTTTCCCGCCGCATCGGTGCGGGGCGGCGCTAGAGGCGGAATTGCCAGAGTTGTTTGGGCGGTAGGCGATAAGGCCACTGCTCCGATCAACAGGCCCGCCGCATCTTGGAACCACAAACCACCGTTCGCCCTGAGCTTGCCGAAGGACTGCTTTTTTCGAGGCTGAAAACAAGACAAGGCTTCGACAAGCTCAGTCCGAACGGGTTTGGAGGCGATATTGCCGGGTGCTGTTTGGGCGGCAGAACCTCTCTCCTCTTTAGGGGAGAGATACGAAGCCTTGTTGGTGCAAGCATCTAGGCGAAGTTGAGAGGGGGCAGGGCAGGCGCGCACCGTCACACCCCTCTTCGCTGCGACTAGGCGGACAAGCCGCCAGGTGGCCTCCGGCCATCTCCTTTTAGTCGATTCCTCGCACCTCTCCCCTAAAGGAGAGAGAGGGTTTCACACGAAGACAGGAATGCATTTGGCGCTTGCCTGCGGCAAGCAAGGCGCGAAGGCACAAAGGGGTTTTGATTAGGAGCGGTGCTGAAGGCGGCAAGCGATCTTCGCGCCTTCCTTCCTTTGCGCCTTGCCCGCCAACGGCGGGCCATCCAGCTATGCTACAGGACCGGAATTAAGGAGTTATCGCACCTATCACCATAATTTCGCTGATAACTGCTTGAGACAAAGCAGCTTTGCTACTAGACCTTGCCTGTTTTATTACAGGGGGCATCATGAAAAAACCAACTATATTAAGCTCTGCAGCTTTTCTGGCGTTGTTGCCGACATCATTGATGGCGCAAGAAAGTGCTACGGCACCGGTTGAGACGCCCGCCGTCACGACATCTGCGGTCGCCAAGGCGGAGCAATGCGAACTGCGCGTCTGGCCGACGGAAAACTATTTAGGGGTCAATATGGGCCTGCTTTCGGGCTTTGGAATTCTTGGCGCGGTTGCCGACCATGAGGTGCACAAGGATAAGGTGCAAACCGTCAAAGATCTGATGCGCGAATATCTAGGGCCGGAGGTTCAGATCGACGAACTCAATAAGGCAGGCTTGCTCAAGACACTAAAGCTGCCTGAAAACTATGTCGTTATTATTGAGCAACCAACGCCTTTCAACGAAGATCTGAAAAACAATCCCGAACTGAAGGCCAAGGTGAAAGCGATGAACGCCACTATCAAGGCGAAAAAGCGGCTCAGCGCTTCAACAAGCAAATGCTATTCCGAACTGATTACCACGCATATCTTCTATCACAAGGCGATGATGTATGGCAGCAATCTGTTTACGGGATGGATCTACCGCGATTTCGGCGACAAGGCCGTTGCGATCAAGACGGGCACCGGTCAGGTGAAAAATCCGCTCGAACATTTTCCGCCCAAAACAAAGGATGATATCGAAAAGGCAAAGGTCGAGCTGCGCGATGCCTATTCAAAGGATTTTGCGGAGTATGTCGATAAAAAGGTTTTTGGTTCGGCCAAGAAGTGATGTCGTGTGCCGCTCTCTCCTTTTTAGGGGAGAGATACGAAGCCTTGTTGCTGCAAGCATCTAGGCGAAGTTGAGAGGGGGAGGCAGAGCGCGCACCGCACCGGCACAACCCCTCTCCGCTGCGACTAGGCGGACAAGCCGCCAGGTGGCCTCCGGCCATCTCCTTTTAGTCGATTCCTCGCACCTCTCCCCTAAAGGAGAGGGGGTTTCACACGAAGACAGGAATGCATTTGGCGCTTGCCTGCGGCAAGCAAGGCACGAAGGCACAAAGGGGTTTTGATCGGCATCGGGGCTAAAGGTGGCAAGCGATCTTCGCGCCTTCTTTCCTTTGCGCCTTGCCCGCCGGAGGTGGGCCATCCTCTTGCGTAACCGGGTTTCAATTTGCTGAGTTGAGTACACCCACCGCGTAATTTGATTATTAATTAGGCGCGTCTGGTGTTGGGAGTTGCAGTGGTATCTGTCGCACGTCTTCGACGTCGCGCACTTCATCCACAGTTGGAGCAGTCTTGGACTTTAGCCAATCTGCAATGATTGGATATGCTTCGCCCCTCGCAGACAGAAACAATTCAATCTGATTTTTCAACTCAACATCTGACAGCAATTGATAGTCGCCTCGATGCCAAACTTCCGGTGATCGAACACCGTCAACTTCTGGCAAGAATACAACTTCCGCGTCTGAATGCTCAAAATCGGTGAGCGAGAAAATTGCATCCTCAAATATGGTCATTAACAAACGGCGCTGAAAATCCGTGAGAGGAACAGATTTCCAACCGAAGATAAACACGGGTTTGAGCTGCCCATGCTCACGAGCTACCAGCGTAGGCTTGACCGGCACAAAGAGATCCCGCGCGATTGGGAAATAAGTCGCGAAATCACTGTAGCTTGGCGTTGCCTGATAGTGACGATCTACAGCGTAAAGGCAAAATGCGTCTACAAACTCGATAATCGCCTGCTTCGAAGGAGATGGCTTCAGGCGGCGAGCCGCTTCTTTTGCTTGCTTAACACCAATTAATCCAAGAACAAGGTCCTTAATAATAGTCATGCCTTGCATGTAGGAAACCGTGGGCATTCCTTTTGCAAACGCGACGTACGCTTTCAACGTCTTGATAAGGTCCTGAAAATTGTAACGGACGAAATTGGGGGCTCCCGGGATCTTGTCCAGCTTCTTGAATAGGGGGTGGGAGAAGTCTGTCACTGGCGTGCTCCGGATGAATAATGCTCTTTAATAATCTCGTTTGTAATTCGCATGCCGGGATTGGCTTGCCCGTCGTGTCCCCACACCACGTGCCATGGACCACCCGACAAATGAGAAATTGCACGCAATTGTGCAGCAGAAAATCTCAAATATCGGTCGACCAATCCCACAATATATTTTTCTTCTTCAGCACCAAATTTTACGCTGGCTTGAACCACATCACCAGATGTTGGATCTACCTTTGATGCCCGCGATTGAATCGGTCTATCATCCCAGCGCTTAAACTCATGATAGATTTCGCGAAATACTGGCCCGTGTTGCCACGCTTCAATTTTGGCGCCGACTAGTGCCTCTCCCTTTTCGATCAAGTAGTCGCAGTGCACAAAATAAACTATCTTGTTCAGTGCCATATTTGAAACAGGGACACTGACTTTGCTAGCCTGATCTAGCACGAAATTGGCAATCGCTCTGACATCGAGCATGGCTATAGCCCTACTGCGCGAGTTACAATTTGCTTGCCGAGTCGAAATTTGTTCCACATAAGTTTCATATCAGTTCCGGATTGGTTCCGCAACCTACTCCGCCGCAACCCCCGCCTGTTCGAACATATCCGCCTCGTCCGCGGCAGCATCCACCGCGCCATCATTGGCAGGCTTCTTCTTGCGCCGATCAAACGAATCCCAAACCTCGCCCCAATTGCCCCTTGTCGACGCCTTCGAATATTCCGTCGCGCGGGTTTCGAAGAAGTTGGCGTGCTCCACGCCGTTCAGCAGCGGGGCGAGCCAGGGGAGGGGGTGGTCCTCCACCATGTAGATCGCGGGCAGGCCCAGCTGGCCCAGGCGCCAGTCGGCGATGTAGCGGATGTAGCGCTTGATTTCCTTCGCGGTCATGCCGGGCACAGGGCCCATTTCGAACGCCAGATCGATGAAGCTGTCTTCCAGCCGTACGACTTTCTGGCAGCAATCGATAATGTCTTCCTTGACCGATTTGGTCAGGCAGTCGCGTTCCTTGGTGAAGGCGTGGAACAGCTTGGTGATGCCTTCGCAGTGCAGGCTTTCGTCGCGCACCGACCAGCTGACGATCTGCCCCAT
>JBOFLS010000196.1:0-6926 GCA_051657985.1 Sphingorhabdus sp.
CGCAAATCGAGGCGGACCCGAGCCGCTACGACACAGCGATCAAGGCCAATCAAGACGCTCAGCGCGAAGGCGGGCATTACGGTGTTCCGTTGATGGTTTTTGATGGCGAACCCTTTTTCGGTCAGGACCGGTTCGATCAATTGAAATGGCGCATGGAGCAGCAAGGGATGGTGAGGCGTAATATCGCGCGGCCACATTTATTCGAGTGAAGCGTTTAGCACTCATAATCCGGTCGTTGTTGGCACGCTCTAGGGGCTGTGGGGATCCAAGGCAAAATGAATTTAATTACAATATCTTCGTCATTCCCGCGAAAGCGGGAATCCATCACCTGAGGTTCAATTTTAAGTTGTGCCCGTGGTGTAAAATTAACGCTCAGGTGATGGATTCCCGCTTTCGCGGGAATGACGAGTGTTGTTTTAAAAGTTACGGCAGATAAATCCCCACAGGCCCTAGATGTCGCCTGGTTGGGTATGCGGAACTTTGATATCGAAAGCGATGGTAAGTCTTTCGCCTTTATCAAATGGCTCCGTCGCATGCCAAAGGGTCGATGGAAACAGAACCAGCCGCCCCGCTTTAGGTTCGATATGTTTGCGGGGGGTGAGCGACAATCCGAGCTCGGGCGGCGGTGTTCCCAATGTAAGGCAGCCTGCTGGCGATTGGCTGAGGCTATCCGGCAATGATACATAGAAAGCCGAGCTTATCCAGCCCATGACATGGGTGTGGCTTGCGTGATGACCTTGCCCTGTGAGCCGCACCGACCAGCTACCTTCAAAACGCGGCGGTTGATCGCGCGGTCGACCGAGCAGCGGATGGCTTATGTCGGCTTTCGGCAATTCGGCAACGTAGGTCTGGACCGCAGTCGCGATTTTTTCGCGCACAGCTTGAATTGTCGTATCCGGATGAAAGAACAATTGCCGGTCGGTCTGCGTTCCACCGCGCACCGATTGTTCCGGATAGGGAGCCTTCATCCGGTGAAGGCTGCGCAGCGTTTGCGTCAAATCGGAAAGTTCGCGTGCAGTGAAATTGAGATCAGACACCTTGGTGTAGAGCGAAACACCATCAAGCCATTGCCCGCGTTCGTCGTCTGTCAACCGCCAGCAAAGCGACAGATAGGGCCAGAACATACGGGCTGTCGCACCCCTTATATGCCGCAGAGCGATAGCTTCAGCCCGCGTTGGATCGCCGCCGCGAAGATGATGCCGCACCCGGCACAGGTCGAGGCCGGGGTCGCCGAGGTTGCTATAGGCATCGAACAACGCGGCATTTTCCCGTTCCACGCCGGATTCGCTGGCAAGAAAGAGTTGGGCCAGCGCCAGGCCGCGATGTTCCGGGGTCGCTGCGCGCGCAGCGGCGAGAATAATCCCGGCCTGCTTCCAATCTTTCAGCGTTGCGTGATGCTGAAACCATGCCAGGCGCAGCGCCGCATCCATCGGCTCCTTGGCACATGCCAACGCATAGCTTCGATCGAAACCGTCACCTTCTCCGTTTGTGAATCGCATAGTCGTCAATATTTTGTGCCCATCCAGCCAGCCGGGCAGCGTCGACAGTTTTGTTTCGAGCAACGCTTGTGCCGCAGCGTTCTCGCCTTCGGCGGCAAGAGCCAAGGCGTGGCTACGGATAAGCGCAAGATGGTCGGGATATTGTTTTCTCAAGGCTGCAAAAAGATCGGCGGCTGGTCTCCAACATTCGAATGACATTTGTGCAAGCCCAAAGCGCGCATTCGGATCGTTCGGAGACAGCAAAGCCGCGGCACGAAAGGCCTCCAGCGCCTCTTCCACTCGCTGCTCTTCGCGCAACAGGGCGGCGCGTTGGAGCAAATCGGTCAAGCCACCGCCTTGCAATGCTGATCGATGAACTGTTGATGGGTCGGTTGCTGTTTGGCACCGAGCGCCATGGCTGAGCGCAACTTGCCCAACCACTCGCGACCCCGCGCTTCGTCGCAATAATCTCCCAATGGGTCGGTTGCGTCCGGAATATTACCTTGGCCAATATGTACGGCAAGCCAGCTTGGCGGACCGAACAGGTCCATATCACGCGGTATATGGCGACCATAGCGACGAAAATGGTCAATCTTGAATTGCAGCGTATCGGGAATGTCCATCGCCGCGCAGTAGCGCCATAACGCGCTGTCGGTGCGCTCTGTCAGTTTATAATGAAGGATGAGGAAATCGCGGATCCTCTCATATTCGGCAACGGCGATATGATTATATTCGTCGATCAGCAGCGGATCGAAATCGCGGTCGGGGAAAAGCGCCAGCAATTTGGAAATGCCGGCTTGGATCAGATGGATGCTGGTCGATTCAAGCGGTTCCATAAAACCACTTGCAAGACCGATCGCGACAACATTCTTATCCCAAAACTTACGTCGCCTGCCGGTCACGAAACGCAGCGGATTGGGGTCGGCCAATGTCTTCCCATCCAGATTGGCAAGCAACGTGTCGACCGCCGCCTCATCCGAGATGAATTTCGAGCAATAGACATAGCCGTTGCCTGTGCGGTGCTGCAACGGAATGCGCCATTGCCAGCCGGCCTCATGCGCCGTGGAGCGGGTATAAGGGGTGAATTCTCCACCTTTGGCGCAAGGAATGGCGACGGCGCGGTCGCAGGGCAACCAGTGCGACCAATCGTCATACCCCGTTTTTAACGCACCCTCGATCAATAGCCCGCGAAAGCCCGAGCAATCGATAAACAGATCGGCCTCGATTTGACGGCCATCTTCCATCATGACACCGGTAACGAAACCTGTCTCGCTATTCTGTCGAACGCTGCCGACTTTCCCTTCGGCGCGAACCACACCCCGCGCCTCGGAATAGGTTCGCAGATACCGCGCGTAAAGCCCGGCATCAAAATGATAGGCATAGTCGAAGGTCGAAAGCACGTTGCGTTCATCGGGCATGGGCCGGTTGAAGCGCCCTTCCTTTGCCATAGCCCAGGCCATAGAATGATCGTCAAAGCTTGATCCATCCTTGGCACGCAGCCAGTATTGATGGACCGGCAAAATGTCGAACGGCTTTCCATGCGGACCAAATGGGTGGAAATATCGGCGATCGCGCCTGCCCCAGTTGATGAACTCGATCCCCAGCTTGAACGAGCCATAAGTCGCCTTGACAAACTCGCGTTCATCCAAGCCGAGCATCTGGTTAAAGGTCTTGATTGGCGGGATTGTCGCCTCGCCCACGCCAACCGTGCCTATCACGTCGGACTCGATCAACGTTATCTTGCAGTTTCTGATCAGCGTATTGGCTAACGCCGCTGCCGTCATCCAGCCAGCGGTCCCACCACCGACGATCAATATGGAACGGATAGCCCTGTCATTCATAAAAAGATGATACCAGCATCAACGAAAAGAGAAAGATTGCAAGGGAGTTACCTGTCGCAATCTTTCCCTAGGGTCAGGAGGCTCAAACGAGCATCTCCTTTCGGCTTTGTCGGTTTAGAAACTAAACCGAACCGAGCCGGTCAACGTACGGCCGATCACCGGCGTACCTGTGATACCACCACCAAACGGACCGACACCGTTACCGCGAACGTCATAGGTGTTGAACAGATTATAGACATTGAGGCCCAGTTCCAGGTTCTCAATCGGCATCACTTTCAAATTTGTGTTGAAGATAGTCTTGCCCGGATATTCCAGCGCACCGTCGAAGGTACTCGACTGGCCGACGGCCGTTATCCCCAAAGAGGCGATTTCGGCAAAGTCGTAATTGGCCGACAGCGAATAGCTGAGATCCGGGATACCCAGGGCACGACCGAAATTGGCCGAACCGGCAACTTGTGTACCATTACGCGTTGATGTGAACTTCTGTTTCGCCTTGGTATAGGTCGCATTGGCGATAAAGCTGAAGCCACCCAAGCGAACAGTGCCATAGAATTCCGCACCCTGCGTCTTGAAGCTGTTGTCGATTACACAGCCGCCACCCGGGCAAATGCCGGTAACGGTCGGTTCAAAGTCACTTCGCTTAAAGTCGCCTTTCAACAATGTGAATTCCAGCGTATAACGGCCCGAAGCGCCCAGATCGCCGCGGTTCTTGATGCCAATTTCATATTGATTGACGAAGTCGACCGAAGGCGTAACGCCATCGGTACAGGCCAATGCGGTTGCCTGTGCGCGCGTACAGAGACTGCCGTCGGCATTGAACTTCCCCGAAAGCGTCTGGCGGTCGCTATTAAAACGGCCACCCCTTGATGCACGGCCGAAAATCGACAGGTTGCCGGTCGCTTTCCACAAGGCACCAGCCGTCCAGCTGGTATAGCTGCGCTTATAATCCAGCGTTTCGCGCGTGCCGTTTGCCGTCATCGTCGGGACCAGGACACCGTTCGACAGCACGTTAAATTCCGCGCCGCCTCCGATTGCATAGCCCGAGGCCTTAACGCTTTCAAACCGGACGCTGCCGTCGAGGTTGAACATATCGTTGTCGAGAACAAGCTGCGCATAAGGTGCAGTGTTGGTGTAGGACAGGTCATAGTCACGCGCACAGCAGCTACCCCAGTTATTGTTGTAACCGGACAAACCCTCGACTGTAATGCGGTTAGCGGTCCCCGTCAGTGTGGCGCTGTCGAACAGGTCAAGCTGCGACGGACTATTGCCGTTCAATTCACGTAGCGATTTGTTCACGTGCCAGTCCATTGCGATGGTCTGATCCATGTAGAAATAGCCTGCACGAACCGTCAGGTCCGCAAAGCCGGTTTCGAATTTGCCGGCAACAGTCAGGTCGTTCACCAAACTGCCAATATCGCGGATATTGGTCTTCACATTGACATTGTTGTCAAGATATGGGGCCGTGTAGAGTTGCCCGGCGTTCGGACCGCTGGCATAACGGATAGCTGCCACAGTGCGACCGTTAACCGTCGAGCCCAATATGCTTGATGTATTAGCGATCCCAAGGAAGGGCGAGGCAAAACCGCCGCTCATATCGGACCAGCGGAAGTTGTTATCCACGCTGATATTATCGGAAAATTCATAGTGGAATTGTCCGCCAATCGACTTTTGCTTGGTGGTAATCCCGTTCATCTTCACCCGCTCGAGATTGCCTTCGCGGTTATAGATCAAAAAGCTTTGATTATATTTTGAATAGTTGGTGTCCGTACGACCATCGAAACCTGGAAATGGCTTGATATTGCTGACCTTGCCAGCGTTGATCGTGGCGAGCGCAGGGGCACCGGTATAGTTGGGCTCTTGTGTGTCGGCATATTTGAAAAGCAGGCGAAAATAGCCTTTGCCATCGGCAAATTCTTTAGTGACATTGGCTTTGACTTGGATGCTGTCACTAAGATTATATCCGGCATTCAAAGGACCGCGGCCCTTTTTGAACGAACCGCCGACATGAAAAAACATCGTATCGGCCAGCCCGCCGCCATAGCGGAAATTGAGTTGTGTTTCGCTAAAATCAACGCCCTTTTTCAACTCGATATAGCCGCCCTCGTTCTTGCCGTAATTGCTGATGTAGTTGATAACGGCACCCGGGGCTTGCGAGGCAAAGGTCGTGGCTGAACCACCACGAACAGCTTCGATATTGGCAACACTCGGGTCAAACCGGGTCCAATAGTCGTTATTGCCGAACTGGATGTCACCAAACAACACAACGGGCAAACCGTCTTCTTGCAACTGCACGAAAGGAGCGCCGCCGGTGGCGACAGGAAGTCCGCGAACCGCGATATTCGAATTGCCGCCCGGTCCCGAAGTACCAGGCACCTGAATACCGGGAAGCAGTTTAAAGACCTCCGCTTCCGAGCTGGGCTGGAAATCCTGGATCAGGTCTGCACCAATGCTGGTTACAGAAACCGATGTTTCGAGTTTGGTCTGATCGCGCCCGGAAGCGGTGACTACGATTTCGTCAAGCGAGCTGTAATCTTCCTCTGTTGCCGCAGGCTCGGCATCTTGCGCCCAAGCCGTACTCGTCATCGTGGCAAGACCAATTGCAAACACCGATGCATGTTTGGTAAATACAGACCTCCGCATAAATCCTCCTAAAAATATTGGCCCCCTTGCTTTCACATGAGCAAGAGCATGCAAAAGGCTTCATACGACAAATGCAATCGTTTGCAATTTCTTTTTTGCAATCGATTGTATTATTCGACGAAGATTGCTGTCGGTGGCAGAATAATATTGCTATTATGCTCTGTTTAAGGAAGGTAACGGTAACAGAAAATGAGGGTTAATGCCGTGACCGAAAAGGTCAAAATCCGGAATATTAGTGATTTGGCGAAGATTGCCGGCGTTTCTCCCGGTACGGTGTCCCGCGCGCTTTCCGACACCGGATTAATCAGCGAAAAAACGCGTGAGCGGATCAAGGCGCTGGCGCGCGAACATGATTTTCGTCCCAACGTTATGGCCCGCAATTTGCGTATCCAGAAAACCGGTGCGATCGGTGTCGTCATTCCGCTGGGGCATGACACAAGCCAACATATCTCAGATCCCTTTTTCATTACGATGCTCGGGCTGCTGGCCGATGCCCTTACCGAGCGCGGCTATGATCTCGTATTGTCACGTGTGATCCCGACCGATGGCGACTGGCTTGATCGTTTCACCGACTCCGGTCGTGTCGATGGTATCATTGTTATCGGCCAATCCAACCAGTTTGAAACGCTGGAAAGAGTAGCGAAACGGTTTCGCCCGCTGGTTGTTTGGGGAGGGTATCAAAAGGGGCAAACGCATTGCTCCGTCGGTTCGGATAATGTCCGCGGTGGCGATATGGCCGCGACACATCTTATCGAGCGCGGATGCAAACGCATTGCTTTTTTCGGTGACCCCATGGCCCTGGAAATCGAACAGCGTCTGGAAGGATGCACTCAGGCGATGACGCGCAATGGCTTACAGAAAGAACTTTCCGTTCTTCCGGTTCATTTGGTCAATGATCCGGATGAAAGCGTAATCGCGAATTTCTTTGCGCACGCAAAGGACATGCCCGATGGCATATTGGCGGCAA
>JBOFLS010000197.1:0-13248 GCA_051657985.1 Sphingorhabdus sp.
TCGATCCGAGTTCGGCGCGAAGCTGGGCATTTTCCTGGCTAAGCAGCTTGATGCGCTCGATCGATTCCTGGTCGGTTTTGGGATACACGGCTTGGCCCCAGGCTCCATCAAGCGGATAGCCGTTCTTGATCCGCAGCCAAGTGGTGATCACCCAGCCTGCGACGCCGACCGATACGATAACCGCTATTATCGGCGCGATGTTCATAATCAGGGAGATTTTTTCGGGTTCCATGTTTTGCTCCTCAGCGCAGATTTTCGATTTCTTCGGACAAGCGGCTGGGCTTGTCGGTGGCGATGCGTTCGAGAACGGCGATGCGTTCTTCCAGCCGTCCGATCTTGCCTTGCAGCGCTTCGTTCTCGCTGGTTAGCAGGCCGATCTTGCGTTCGCTATCAGGCAGGCCTTTTTCGGTCTTGCCGCCCCATTCATCCTCCAGCGGATAGCCATGCTTGGCGCGGATCCAGTTGTTGACCAGCCAGCCGGCGGTGCAGACCACGACAATTGCAACTATGAACCAAGGTCCTTCGAACATTTTCCAATCTCCCAAAATTCGTTTCAGCGCAGTCGCTCGATTTCGCGGCCCAAGTTCATGCTGGCATCGGTTGCGATGCGTTCCATCACTGAAAGCCTGTCCTCCAGCCGTAGCATTTGGCCGCGCATTGCCTCATTTTCATTGACCAACAGCTCGGTCTGGCGGGTCGGGGTCAGCCCTTCCTGTTTCAACGCCGCTTTCACTTTGCGCCGTCCATACCACTGGATCGTCAGCGTGATTGCGGATCCCATCAAAGCCCCCAAGAGCAAGATGGCCATGAAGTCGCCTTCGTGCATTGCTTTCCTCCCCTAAGATTCTACCGAGTTTCAGCGCAGGCTTTCGATCTCATCAGCCAGCTGCTTGTTGTTGCTGACGTAAAAGGTTTCAATATCAGCCATGCGACGGTCAATCTCGCGAAAGCGTGAACGGATGTCGCGGGTGGTACGGGCGGGGGACTGGCGCACGCCCTGCCAGAATTTCTGTTCCTCACGATCCTCGGTGTACAGGTGAATCGGTTTCCTATCGGCAAGCCAGGCGGTGATCCAGTAAGCGATCAACGTCCAGGGAAAGCCGCCCATCAAGGTAAGCGCTACCGCGCCGATCCGCACCCAAAGCGCGTTCACTCCTGTATAGTCGGCGATACCTGCGCAAACGCCTTTCCATTTGGCATTCTGCTTATCGAGATAGAATTTTGTATGCTGACCGGACATCTTAGTTCTTCCTCTCTAGACGGCGGATATTTTCGAGCTTGGAATAATCGTCGGTTTCGTGATCGAGGCGACGCGGATGCCAATCGGGGTTATCCTGTGCGACCAGGCGCTCGACTGTTTCCAGGCGGTCTTCCAAGCGGCGGGCAAGTTCGTGCATGTCGCCGAGCATGCGCTCATCGTCGTTGGTTAGCGTGGCCGCGGTTTTCCACCGGGTGACATAATGCATTACCAGCCAGGGCAATCCGATGAACAGGATGCCACAGACAAAAATTGGAACTAGGATATCTTCCACGGTATCACCCCTTCTGGTTTGCCTGTTTGAGGGCTTTTTTCATAGCGGCAAGCTCCTCATCGACCTCATCGATCGGACGCAGCGCATCGATTTCGTCGCCCAGCGTGCGCGGGCCATCGGCGCCAATCGCCAGCGCATCGGCATAGCCCTGCGCTTCATCGACACGGCGTTCCAGATCGTCGAAGCGGCTGAACGCATCGCGAACCTTGTCGCCATTATACATGGTCCGCAGCTTGACCTGGTTTTCTGCGCTTTCTAGACGGGTCATCAACGCATTCTGGCGTGCGCGGGCATCCATTAATTTCTTTTGCAATTTGTGAATGTCCTGCTCTGACGCCTTCAGGGCATCGTCGAGCACCGCAACTTCCGCGCGCAATTGATCAGCCATATCGGTCGCCTTTTTCTTCTCGACAAGCGCAGCCTTGGCCAAATCCTCGCGGTCCTTGGAAAGCGCCAGATGCGCTTTTTCGGTCCAGTCGGTCTGCAGATGATCGAGCTTGGCGATATGGCGCTGCAGCTCCTTTTTATCAGCGATGGTGCGCGCGGCAGAGGCGCGGACTTCGACTAGCGTCTCTTCCATCTCCATAATAATCATGCGGATAAGCTTGGCCGGATCCTCCGACTTATCGAGCAGGTCGGTGACATTGGCGGCAATGATATCGCGAGTTCTGGAAAAAATGCCCATAGGGATACTCCGGAATCTTTCTATTTTTGGCGACTTATATTCTCTGAAAGGGGCGACCGGGGCAAGCTCTGTTAGGGGAGCTGGGGGAGAGCTTTCGTGCCCCGGTCTGCGGTCCATGGCGTCAGGCAAGATAGGCACTGACGATGGGCCGGTTATGCTGTTCTGCTGCTGCATAATAGCTGGCATCTTTCTGTTGGATGACAAAGCTTGAAAGCCCGAAGGCGATCAACAATAGCATGGAGACGGTTGCGCCGATGATCGTACCGGTAGGCTGGGTTTCGGTCTGTTGAAGCTTTTGCATGATCTTACCTTTTCACTTTCGCCTTTGTGGCTTGCCACATGAATAGCAGGAGGTGTGCCAATTTGATGAAAATGGCAGAAATCCGTTTTAAATCTTGCAGGGCGCAGCCTGCCTCTAGGTAATACTTGCCAATATATAGTAAAATATGCCAAGATTGGGGAATGGAGCGGGGCACGCAATTTATCGGCCAATCATCAGCCTTTCTGGATGCGGTTGAGCGCGCCAGTCGCGCTGCTGCGCTTAATCGTCCGGTCTTGGTGATCGGCGAACGTGGCACTGGCAAGGAACTGATCGCCGAGCGCCTCCACCGCCTTAGTCAGCGCTGGGATGGCCCGCTTGTCACCATGAACTGTGCGGCCCTTCCTGAAACGCTGATCGAGGCTGAATTGTTCGGACATGAGGCTGGGGCCTTTACCGGCGCCACCCGCGCCCGCGAAGGCCGGTTTGAGGAAGCGGACGGCGGCACGCTGTTCCTTGATGAGCTGGGTTGTCTATCAATGGGCGCGCAGGAACGCCTGTTGCGCGCGGTCGAATATGGCGAGGTTGCGCGCATCGGTTCTTCCAAACCGATCCGTGTCGATGTACGTATTGTCGGGGCAACCAATGAGAGTCTGCCCATTATGGTCGAACAGGGCAAGTTCCGTGCAGATTTGCTCGATCGCCTCAGCTTTGATGTCATCACGCTTCCCCCATTGCGCGTGCGAGAAGGCGATATCGAGGTGCTGGCCGACTATTTTGGACGGCGCATGGCAACCGAGCTCCAATGGGACAGCTGGCCCGGTTTTGGCACTGTAGCCGGGCGCGCCATGGAAAACTATCAATGGCCCGGCAATGTCCGCGAGCTACGTAACGTAGTCGAACGTGCGGTTTACCGTTGGGGCGATCCCTCCCAGCCGGTGGACTATATCCAGTTCGATCCCTTTGAAAGCCCGTGGACACCAGTAGCGATGCCCTCTTCCTCTACACATGAGGCAAGCAATGGTCATGCAGCGAGCACTGCCAATAGCGCCACAGACGAAGATACCTTACGCCACTCAACCGACTTTTCAGCAATTACAGTCGGCGATTTCCGCGCGACGACCGAAGCTTTTGAAAAAGCCTTGCTGGAACAGGCGCTGGCTCAGCACCGCTACAACCAGCGACAAACGGCAAAAGCACTGAATTTGAGTTACGATCAATTAAGGCACAGTTTGAAGAAGCACGATTTGCTGGGGTGAAGGCGACAGTTGCTTGGTTATTGATCAAGCCGAAGAATGTGTGTATATAATGACAAGAGGATACACATAGATGCGAACTAATATTGTTATCGACGACCGCCTAATGCGCGATGCTTTAAAGGCCACCGGTGCTCCAACTAAAAGAGCGGTGGTTGAGATGGGCTTGCAGGCACTGGTTCGCCAGGCAAAGCAACAGGCTATCCGGAAATTCCGGGGTCGGATTGATCTGAAAGCTGATCTGGACGCAATGCGCCATGATGCATGATTGTTGTCGATTCAAGCGTTTGGATTGATTATTTTCGTGGCGTAAAATCACCTCAGACTGACAGGCTAGATATCTTGTTGGAGGGTGGTGAGGCAATAATCGGCGACCTGATGCTTACCGAGGTGCTGCAAGGCTGTAACAGCGATCGCGAATTTATTCGTCTGCGCCAGTTACTAGGCATCTTGGATATGATCGAGATTGGCGGCTGGGAGGTTGCCGTGGAAGCTGCCGCAAACTTCCGTCACCTACGTGCGCTGGGCATCACCCCGCGCAAAACTATCGACACTCTGATTGCCACCCGTTGCATTATGGACGGCCTGCCGCTGCTGTTTTCAGACCGAGACTTTGATGCTTTTGTTGTGCATTTGGGGTTAGTTGATGGAATGAGTTGAAGGCGTGATTGCGGTAATCACATTGTACAAATGTTATCGAACATGGGTTAAAGTTGATATCTATTCAGAAAAGGGCTGCCTCCACGACCGCCCTTTTCCTATCCTCATCCAACCTTTCAAAAATCAGCCGCCGTTAAACGCAATCATCGCGTAGAGCATCGGCAGGGACAGGATCGTGTTCGTGCGCGAAAACATCATGGCACGGGTGGCGGCAGCGGCTTTGGTAGCATCGTCAGCTTCGACCAGGCCAAGCGCTTTCTGCTGGGCTGGCCAGATCACGAACCAGACGTTGAACGCCATGATCAGCGCCAACCACATACCGATACCGATCAAACGGAAATTATCTTGCAGAGTAAGTGCCTCGACAAGGTAATTGGAGCGCCAGGCGATAATCAGGCCAAAAAGCACGGTTAGCGCAGCACCCCAGCGGAAGAAGAATAGGGCTGAGGGCGCGATATGCTTTGATACGCCGGGTTTTAGCTCGGCCGGGATCTTTGGCATGGTTGGGATTTGCACGAAGTTGAAATAATAGAGCAGGCCGATCCAGACGATGCCGAAGAAGGTGTGCAGCCAACGGATCGTCTGCTGCTCAAGATCGCCATTGGGCGGTACCGCAAAGATCAATGCGAGTGCGAGCACAAAACCCAGCCCAAGCACCGCGTGCAGATTGCCGAAAAACTTTGCCATTATCTTTTCCCCTCTTTGGCTTTGAATACATTCAACAACGCGGAACCTAGCCAAGCGGGTGGCAGGTTACAAGGGGGAGGTAGTCGGTTCGGATCTGTCGTGTCGATTACTGTCACGCGAAGTTTGCCAAAGTGCAAAGATGCGCGAAGAAGGCTGCGTTCTTTTTTATCCCTTCGGACAGAGCTTGTCGAAGCTCCGTTTTTCCGTGACATCGAGAAACAAAATGACTCTTCGACAAGCTTACGCAAACGGTGTTGAAATTTTTTGCGCATCTTTGCACTTTGGCAAACTTCGCGAGAAATAATCCAATTAACCCTGCGGCGGAACCTCGGGCTCGTCGTCAAGTTTCAGGCCATGTTTCAATAGCATGGGAACATTGGCCATCGCGAACAGGAAAGTCAGCGCAGTAACTCCCCACACCTTAAGCGTCAGCCACCAATCGAAACTGAGCAGGGTGCGCATGGCTTCATTCGTAAGGGCGAGAGCGGCAAAAAATAACCCCCAGCTGAGCGACAATTTCAGCCAGCCGGTCTCGCTCAGGCCGTCATAGGCGGCTTCCAGCACGTATTTCAGCAAAGCCTTTTTGCGCAGCCACCCCCCGATCAGCAACGCCGAAAAGAACATATAAATGATCGTAGGCTTTATCTGGATAAAGCGTTCATCGTTGAACCAGAGGGTCAGCCCTCCAAAAAATATTCCAAGGGCCGCTGTCAGCTTCAACATGGGCGAAATACGACCGAGTTTCAGTCTGGAGACAATAGCGGCAACAAGGATCGCGGCCATGAATACACCAGTGCCAACAAGCGCGCCCTGTTTGGGATCGCTATCCGAATGGCCTAGCCGCGAGGCGATGAAGAACAGCAGCAACGGCCCGAAATCGAGTGCGAAGTTGAGGGCACCGTTTTTCTGTTTCGGTTCGTTCACGCCGTCCCCGCAATCGCTTTGGCGAGATCGCGCGCATCGAAAGGACGCAGATCTTCAATGGTTTCACCAACGCCGATAGCGTGGATGGGTAGCGCAAATTGCTTGGCCGCAGCAACCAGGATGCCGCCCCGCGCGCTACCATCCAGTTTGGTCATGACCAGACCGGTGACGCCCGCCACTTCCTTGAATATCTCAATCTGCGAAAGCGCGTTCTGTCCCGTGGTCGCATCGAGCACGAGGACCACATCATGCGGCGCCGCCGGGTTCAGACGACCGAGCACGCGGCGGATCTTGGCCAGTTCGTCCATCAGCTCGCGCTTGTTCTGCAGGCGGCCGGCGGTGTCGACGATCAGCACATCTATGCCTTCTACCGTAGCTTTTTTTACGGCATCGAAAACGATGCTCGCCGAATCGCCCCCTTCCGGACCGGTGACGATCGGCACGCCGACGCGATCGGCCCAAACCTTCAACTGACCGATGGCGGCCGCACGAAAGGTATCGCCAGCCGCCAGCAGCACGCCATAATCCTGTTCCAGAAAAAGATGCGCAAGTTTTGCAATCGTCGTCGTTTTGCCCGATCCATTGACGCCGATGACAAGGATAACCTGTGGACGAGGGAACGCTTCGATCTCGAGCGGTTTGGCAACAGGTGCAAGGATATCAGCAAGTTCGTCCTCGACGATCTGGCGAACGCCGGCTTCGTCGATACCCTTTTCGAAGCGTTCGCTGGCCAGCTTGCCGCGAACTTGTGCCGCGGTCGCAGGGCCAAGGTCGGAGACGATCAGCGCTTCCTCGATATCGTCAAGCGTCGTCGCATCAAGCTTGCCCTTGGTGATCAGGCCAGCAAGGTTTTCGCTGAGTTTGCTGGAGGTTTTCTTGAAACCGCCGAACAGCCGATCGCGCCAGCCGGGTTTTTCAGTCATGATCAACTGTTCCCAACACTAACAATTCCGTTCGTGTTGAACTATTCGATGCAAATGGATGAAAGGAGGTTGGAGTTCCCCACAGCTTGCCTCTGTCAATCCGGTTAATTCGCGCTTCAACGATTGTGCCCTCCGCCACCTGCCGATCAAGTTCGACATAAGCGAAATTTTCCGAATGGCCAGCGCTGCCGCCCGCCTCGACCACTATTTTCTGCATCGAACCGGTCAGCGAGGCGAGCCACGCATCGCGGCGTGCCGCAACGGCTTCGCGCAAAGCCTTCGCACGCGCCTTGATCGTAGGAAATGGCACTTGCGGCATGCGGGCCGCAGGCGTGCCCGCCTTGGGCGAATAGGGAAAGATATGGCCGTGAACGATCGCGCAGTCATCGACCAGTTTCAGGCTGTTTTCGAACATCGCCTCATCTTCGGTCGGGAAACCCGCGATGATATCCGCGCCGATCGCGATATCGGGGCGGGCGGCTTTCATGCGCGCGACGATCTCTATGGCCTGTTCGCGACTGTGACGGCGTTTCATGCGTTTGAGGATCATATTGTCGCCCGCCTGCAACGATAGATGGATATGCGGCATCAGGCGTTGCTCACCGGTGATAAGGTCGAACAGCCGGGCGTCGATTTCGACCCCGTCGATCGAGGAAAGGCGAAGCCGAGGCAGATCGGGTACATGCAGCAGGATGCGTTCTACCAGCAGGCCGAGATCGGGCTTGCCTGGCAGGTCGTGACCGTAGCTGGTGACGTCGACACCGGTCAGCACGACTTCGGCGATGCCGCGATCGACCAGCCGCTTAATATGCTCGACCACCTGGCCCGCCGGCACCGAACGGCTGTTGCCGCGGCCATAGGGGATGATGCAGAAGGTGCAGCGATGGTCGCAGCCGGTCTGCACCTCGACGAAGGCGCGGGTGTTGCCGGAAAAGGCGGTGGCCAGATGCGGCGCTGTGGCCTGTACGGCCATGATGTCCGAAACGCGCACCTTGGGCCCATCGATCGCGAAGAGGGCAGGGGACTGCTTTTCCAGATTGCCGATGACGGCATCGGTCTCCGGCATCGCTTCGAAGGTTTGCGGCTCGATCTGAGCGGCGCACCCTGTAACCACGATGCGGGCATCGGGGCGGCGTTTGCGAGCTTGCCGGATCGTCTGTCGCGTCTGGCGTACGGCCTCGTTGGTCACAGCGCAGCTGTTGACGATGACGAGGTTTTCGCTTTCGCCCAATTGCTCGGCAAGCGCGTGGCTTTCCGCCAGGTTCAACCGGCAGCCCATAGTGATGATTTCCGGCCCGATGGCTTCCGAGACGCTCAACCGAACTTGCTCCAATCGGCGGTGCCTGAGAAGACATGGCTTGCCGGGCCCTCCATTTCGATGGGACCATCTTCCTGCCAGCTTATCCTGAGTTCGCCACCAGGCAGGCTGACGGTAACCGGCGACGATGCGCGCCCGCTACGTATCGCTGCCACCGCAGTCGCGCATGCCCCCGTGCCGCAGGCAAGCGTGAGGCCGACGCCGCGTTCCCACACACGAAGGCGGATATGCCCGGCATCGACGATCGTTGCGACGTTCACATTGATTTTTTCGGGGAATAATGGGTCGGTTTCGATCAGCGGTCCCAGATGTTCGAGGTCAACGGCATCGCTGTCGGGCACGAAGAAGATTGCATGCGGGTTGCCGACATTGACCGTCATCGGCCGCTCCAGCTCTTCCCAGCCGACCGGCATGTCCATCGTGTCCATCGGCATCGCCAGCGGAATGAATTCCCAATCGAAGGCAGGCGGATTGAGGGTGACGCTGGCGCTGTTTTCCTGGGGACGGGTTTCAAGAACGCCGCCCAGCGTCTCGATGCGCGCCGAAGTGGCGAGCAAGGTGGCGACGCAACGCGTTGCGTTGCCACACGCCTTCACTTCTCCACCATCGGCGTTGAAGATACGCATTTTCACATCGGCGATCTGCGAAGGCTCCAATACTATCAGCTGGTCGCACCCGATCCCGGTACGCCGGTCGGCAATCGCATGCGCCCTCGGTCCCGTCATTTCGATCGGCGCAAAACGGGCATCGATGACAACGAAATCGTTGCCCAATCCGTGCATCTTGTGAAAGGGGGCCATCATAACGCCTGCGCATTAGGCGAAGCGGGCCCCTCCGTCTATATCCTATCCACCGCTTGCGGCGCTTTGCCACGTCGATATCGCCGGTGGCTTGTCCGCATTCGGCGGTTGATTGCCTAGGTTGACGGTACGCCTTGCGGACAGCAAATTCTTTTCCGCAAGCATTGCCCTAACGGCATCGATGGACAAAGGCTGCCCGTAATAGAAACCCTGGCCTTTGGTGCATCCAAGCTCGCGCAATGTTTTGACCAAATGCTCGCTTTCAATGCCTTCTGCCGTGATCGGAACATTCAGGCTCGCTCCCAAACCGGAGATCGCATTGACGATCGCCGCGCTTTCCGGGTTCGATTGCATTGTGGCGACGAAGCTGCGATCGATCTTTATCCGGTCGAAAGGCAGCGCGCGCAGATGCGCAAGCGACGAATAACCTGTGCCAAAATCATCGAGGGCAATCCGAATCCCCTGATTTTTAAGACTGCCGATGATCGATTGTGCAAGGCTTAGATTCTTGAACAACGAACTTTCGGTGATTTCAACCTCGAGCCGGTTTGCCGGAAAGCCCGTTTCGACGAGCAGCTTGACGATCTTCTGCGCCAGCCAGGGATCCTTCAATTGTACTGGCGAGATATTGACCGATATGGTCAGGCCCGGATCCCAGTTCTTTGCCTCGATCATCGATTTGCGAATGATGCTCATGGACAGATCGCCAATCATCCCGGTTTCTTCGGCAACGGGTATGAATTCGTCGGGAGAAATCAGGCCGCGAACGGGTGAAACCCAGCGCGCCAGCATTTCGAAACCTGACAGCTCGCCCGTCGCAAGGTCCACCTGCTGTTCGAAATAGGGTACGAATTCCTCATTGGGGATCGCGGCCCGGATATCGGCTTCCAGCGAATTGCGCGTGCGCAGTTCGACCTCCATGCCGTTTTCGAACCAGCAAAAGCCATTGCGGCCGTTTTTCTTTGCGGCGTAAAGCGCAATGTCGGCGCGGCGGATCAGCATGTCGATCGATTCGCAGTCGATTTCAGGTCGTGCGATCCCAATCGAAGCCGTAACACTATGATCGGTCGTACCGATCATTATGGGCCGCGACAAACATTCGATCAGATCTTCGGCGACGCGATCGACGGTTTCGGGAAATTCCGGTTCGAAAACCATGCATATGCCGAATTCGTCGCCGCCGAGGCGGGCGAGGATGCTGGATGGCGGAACGGTATCGCGCATCCGGTCGGCAACTTCGCGTAGCAATTGATCGCCGCTGTCATGGCCATAAAGATCGTTGATTTTCTTGAAACCATCGAGGTCCACCATGAGAAACGCTACCGATTTGCCCCGGCGCGAGGCGCGTTGCGTCAATTCGGCGGTCTTTTCTTTCACGGCACGGCGATTGAACAGGTTGGTTAGCGGATCGGTGATCGCCAAATGCTTTGCACGCACTTCGGCTTGCCGATAGACATCGATTTCATCGCTCAAGGCCGTGGTTCGCCGCCAGATAAGAAGGATCAGCGCGATGTTTAGCAAGAGCGCCGATACCATCGCCTGGTTCGTGATTGCGCCTCGTCCGGTCATTTGCTCGACAAGCTGTACACCGACCGTGCCGCCGATAACGACGAACAGCAACAATGTGCCGGTAACAAGCATGACGGTGGCCAAAGGCGTGTGCTTTTTCCGCGTATCGATTTCGTCGATTTCGTAACTGGTCGCTTGCTTCGATTTGAAGAGCATCCGATCTGTCCCCTGTCTAAGCGACGCGATAGCCGAAAAAGGTCAAGATAGTGTTAAACGCGGTATTTCGGCTGTGTCTGCGATGACGAAAGGGGTTGCCTTATAGCGACGGGACGGCTAATGGCTCCGCCGCAAGGGCAACATGCCCGTTTACGATGTGGAATGCATCATGCGCCGGTCAGCGAGGTTTCGCCCACCGGCGTTTTGTGCGTTTCTGCGCAGGCAAGTGAAGGAAATTGGATGTTCGACAAGCTGAGCGACCGGTTGGGAGGCGTTTTCGATCGCCTGCGTGGTCGCGGCGCGTTGAATGAAGCCGATGTCCGTGAGGCAATGCGCGAAGTCCGCGTGGCCTTGCTGGAGGCCGACGTCGCGCTTCCCGTTGCCCGCGACTTCGTTGAGAAAGTAACCGAGCAGGCTGTTGGCCAGTCGGTGCTGAAATCGGTTACCCCCGGCCAGCAGGTCGTCAAGATCGTCAACGACGCGCTCGTTGAGATGCTGGGTGCCGAGGCGAGCGAGCTCAATCTCGCCGTAGCCCCGCCGGCGATCATCATGATGGTCGGCCTGCAGGGTTCGGGCAAGACCACCACGACCGCCAAGGTCGCCAAGCTGTTGAAAGAAAAAGAGCGCAAGAAGGTGCTGATGGCGTCATTGGACGTCAATCGCCCGGCGGCGCAGGAGCAGTTGGCAACGCTCGGCACGCAGATTGACGTCGCGACATTGCCGATTGTCGCGGGCCAGCAGCCGGTCGATATCGCCAAGCGTGCGATGCAGGCAGCCAAGCTGCAGGGCTTCGATGTGCTGATGCTCGATACCGCCGGCCGCCTGCATGTCGACCAGCAGCTGATGGACGAGATGAGGGCGGTTGCCAATGTCTCTACCCCTCAGGAAATCCTGCTCGTCGTCGACTCGCTGACCGGCCAGGATGCGGTCAATGTCGCGCAGAATTTCGGCGAACAGGTCGATCTGACCGGCGTTGTGCTGACCCGGATGGACGGTGATGCGCGCGGCGGTGCGGCGCTGTCGATGCGCGCGGTGACCGGCAAGCCGATCAAGTTTGCTGGCGTTGGTGAAAAACTGGATGCGCTGGAATCGTTCCAGCCTTCGCGTGTTGCCGGGCGCATCCTTGGCATGGGCGACGTTGTCGGCCTGGTCGAGCGTGCCGCCCAAGTGGTCGAGCAGGAAGACGCCGAAAAGCTTGCCGCCAAAATGGCGAAGGGCCAGTTCGACCTCAACGATCTGCGCGCCCAACTGCGGCAAATGACCAAAATGGGAGGGCTTGGCGCGCTCGCTGGCATGATGCCAGGCATGAAAAAGGCGAAAGCCGCGATGGCGCAGAGCGGGATGGATGACAAGATCCTGCACCGCATGGATGCAATTATCGGCTCGATGACGCCCAAGGAACGCAGCAAACCCGATCTTCTGAACGCCAAGCGCAAGATCCGCGTCGCCAACGGTTCGGGTACCACGGTGCAAGACGTCAACCGCCTGCTGAAAATGCACAAGGAGATGGAAACCGCGATGAAGCGCATCAAGAAGATGGGCGGATTGAAGGGGCTGGCCGCGATGTTCGGCAAGTCTGGTGGCGATCTTGGTGCGACGATGGATGGTATGCACGGGTTGCCCAAGGGCGGGCTCGGCGGAATGGGCGGCGGTGGTTTTCCGGGATTGCCGGGGATGCCCGGAGCGGGTGGCGGTATACCTGCCGACCTTGCAAACTTATTAAACAAAAAGAAGTAATCATCTCAACATATTGAATTTTTATACGAAAGGTAGATTATCATGGCATTGGCAATTCGTTTGTCGCGCGGCGGCAGCAAGAAGCGCCCTTATTACCGGATTGTGGTAGCGGATGCCCGTTCGCCCCGCGACGGCAAGTTCATCGAGCGCATCGGTAGCTACAATCCGCTACTCGCCAAGGACGATGCAGGCCGCGTCGTGCTCGACGGTGACCGCGCAAAGCACTGGATCGCCGCCGGCGCCCAGCCTTCGGACCGCGTCGCCCGTTTCCTCGACGCCGCTGGCGTGAAGGAACGTTCGGCTAAGGTGAACCTCAAGAAGGGCGAGCCCGGCCAGAAAGCCAAGGAACGTGCCGAAGACAAGGCGACCAAGCTGGCGGAAGCCGAAGAAGCCAAGGCTGCCGCTGCTGCCGCGCCTGCGGTTGAAGAAGCGGTAGTTGAAGAAGCGCCTGCTTTTGAAGAAACCGCGCCCGCTGAGGAAGCGGCTCCTGCGGAAGAAGCTCCGGTTGCTGAAGAAGCTCCCGCTGCCGAGGAAGCACCTGCTGCTGAAGAAGCCAGCGAAGAAAAGGCTGAGGGTTAATGTTCGCTCTCCCCTCCTCTTCAGGGGAGGGGCAGCGAGACTTGGCATCTTCGATGCCCAGTCGCAGCGGGGTGGGGGGTTTCAGCCCTGGCGCCACCCTGACAGACCCCACCCCAACCCCGTGGAGCCTCTCGGATCAGTCCGGGGGACCGATCCCTCCACG